>LXTK01000182.1 GCA_001643475.1 Proteobacteria bacterium SPGG2
GGATCAAATCCGGCTGGTGGCGGGCATCAACCAGAATATGTTGCGCCATGTGAAGCCCGGCCAGCGAGCGGAGGTCGTGCTCAAGCTCTATCCCGGTAAGACGTTAGGTGCCATAGTGGAATCCGTCGCGTATATGACGCCGCAAGGGCAACTGCAGCCGAGCGGTATCGCGCCCTCGGCCCCGACCCCCCAGCAGCTGCCGGCGCCATACGGGGTGATACTGAAACTCGATGAAGCGGTGCGTGAGTTGCATCGGGTTCCGGGTGGTGCCGTGGGGACAGCCGCCATCTACACCGACAGCGTCAGACTGACGCACATCATTCGGCGCGTGATGGTCCGTATGGACGCCTGGCTGAACTACATCATTTCGTGGTGAGGCGATCACCTTGGCCAAGACAATAAAATGGTTCGGCCGCGCGGCTGTCATCGTGGTCAGCATCGTGCTGACCGTCATGGTCGTGCGCGCCTTCGATGCCCGACGCCTGCCGGATCTGCAACCATGGCACACAGTCGTCTTCGATGAAGAATATCGTGCCACAGCGGCGGATAGTGATCTTTCCCTAAAAGAATATCTTGAGCGCGAAGATCGTCTTTTTGAAGCACTCGACAAAAAGATTTATGCCATATCGCACGGGGACCCGGACGCATCCCTAAACCGCTATGTGAAGGGTAGTAGGGTTTATCCCGGAAGATTCACCCGCAACTGGAATCGCTCATATGAGTTGATACCGGATAAGCCCAAAGGTGGCGTGGTGCTACTGCACGGGTTGACTGATTCCCCTTACAGTATGCGTGCGATCGCGAAAATATTTCACGCTGAGGGTTTTTATGTGCTTGTACCCCGGTTACCGGGGCACGGCACCACGCCATCGGCGTTGCGCCATGCGACTTGGCAAGACTGGATGGCGGTGGTCAAGATGTCGGTGCGCCATGTGCGCGACGTAGTAGGTGACGATAGACCATTCTATCTTGGCGGTTACTCTAACGGCGGCGCGCTCGCGGTCAAATATACGTTGGAGTCGTTTGTCGACAGCGGTCTCGCCCGGCCCAATCGTCTATTTCTGTTTTCACCGGCAATCGGCATCACGCGCTTTGCCGCCTTGGCCGATTGGCACAAACTGCTTAGCGCCATTCCATATTTTCGCAAGTTCGAGTGGGCATCGATCCGGCCGGAGTACGATCCCTTCAAATACAACTCGTTCCCGAAGATGGCCGGGCATCAGAGCTTTANCSYTGGCNCGGRCGATYCAAAAGCAGMTTGAYGMGYTSGCRGGRCARCTSRCRGCGTGGCCACCTACATTGACATTCCAATCGCTAGTAGATTCAACCGTGCTKACSCGRTCGGTGRTCGAACAGTTYTACGACAARCTCCCGRSRCCMAAKAACRAGCTTGTGCTCTACGATGTCAACCGGATAAACCGCATGCAGGGATTTTCCCCGCAGRCARCGACRCAGCGCRSRCTCGATGCGATTCTGTCGCGTCGTGCGTCACATAGCTCACCGTATRCCYTGACCGTCATCACAAATCGGCGCAACGACACGCGTGARGTRGTKGCACGTACKTGGCGTGGTGCYGYTAAAGAGSCAGTKGAAGARCCAYTGRGWGKTSGCTGGCCRCGCGACGTCTATTCATTGTCGCATGTAGCGATTCCGTTTCCGCCGGATGATCYCTATTAYGGYGAYGGTCGTCAGGCCKCYKCARCGGGRATTCCRCCGCTGGGCTCGCTGCGCCCACGTGGCGAGAGAAACACGCTGACTGTTCCCCTACAACAGTTGATGCGATTGCGACACAATCCGTTCTTCGACGATATGGCTAAACGCATTGTGGAGTTCTAAATTGCGTGCCATGCCAAGACAGGTACTAATCGCATTGCTGTCCATTGCATTAGCGACTGGCGCTGGATTGACCGTTGCCGATGAACGTGTCCGGCTACACGAAATGCTTGGTTTGAATGAAAAATGGACCGGTGACTTCGACGGGATGGTTGGGCGCCGCAAGATTCGGGCGCTGGTGACGTTCAATAAGATGTTCTACTTCCTCGATGGCCCGACGCAACGGGGCGTCGCCTACGAGCTACTCAAGGAGTTTGAGGCATTCGTCAATAAAAGGCTCAAGACGAGGACGCTGAAGGTCAATGTGATTTTCATCCCCGTGGGACGTGACGAGTTGCTACCGGCCCTCATCGAGGGGCGTGCTGACATGGCCGTCGCAAATCTCACCATCACCAAAGATAGGCAGAAGATCGTCGCCTTTTCCGATCCATTTCTAAAGAACGTCAGTGAAGTCCTAGTCACCGGCCCAGCGGCGCCAAAGGTCTCAGCCGTTGACGACTTGGCCGGAAAAGAAATCCATGTACGCCCATCGGCGAGTTATTTTCAGAGTCTTACGCGCCTCAATACATCATTCCGGCAACGGGGAAGGCCCGAGGTGAAAATCATCCCCGCCGAGGAATACTTGGAAGATGGCGATCTTCTAGAGATGGTTAATGCCGGTTTGATACCGATGGTGATCGTCGACAGTCATAAAGCACAGTTTTGGCGAGACATCTTCGACAATATTACTGTCCACCCGGAAATCGCCATCAATACGGGCGGTCACATTGCTTGGGCATTTCGCAAACAGAACCCAAAGCTTGAGGCGATGGTAAATGAATTTGTAAAAGGTCACAGGAAAGGCACACTACTTGGAAATATCCTGTACAAACGATATCTGCGCAACAACAAATGGGTACGTAACTCGCTCACAGACGCTCGGCTTCAAAGATTCAAGGACACCGTGGCGCTCTTCAAGAAATATGCAGGGCAATACGATTTCGACTGGCTCATGCTTGCGGCACTGGGTTATCAAGAGTCAGGCCTCGATCAAAGCAAGAGGAGTCCCGTCGGCGCGATCGGAGTGATGCAAATACTACCCAGTACGGCGGCCGATCGGAATATCAATATCCCAAACATCGAGCAGCTGGAAAACAATATCCACGCCGGCAGCAAATATCTCCGCTTTCTGCAAGACCGATATTTTGCCAAGGACGAGCTGGACGAGCTCAACCGGCATTTGTTCGCCTTCGCCGCTTACAATGCGGGACCCGCCAGGGTAGCGAGGCTGCGCAGGGAGGCGACCAGTCTCGGCTTGAATGCCAATGAATGGTTCGATAATGTTGAGGTCGTTGCCGCCAAACGTATTGGCCGCGAGACGGTGCAATACGTTAGTAATATATACAAGTACTACGTCGCCTATCGCTTGATCGCGGACCGGTTGAAATTACGCGGCGACGCAGCTACTAGCTAAAAGTGGTATTTAGCTTTGTGCGGCGGGCCCAATGACGGATAATATGTCAAGACTCTTGAGCGAGTTCGCCAAAAACTCAGGGTTATCGATTTCAAACCAACACAGGAATCAATCATGCATACAATAAAGAAAGCTATCTTCGGCATGGTCATCTTTGTTCTCGTGCTGCCGAGTAGCGCTTGGGCGGGTAAATGGCCTCAGTGCAGCGGATTTTTGAGCGAGTGCAAGGGCTTTACACCGGATCCTGATCGATCGGGTGTGTTCGTCTACACAGCGTCGAATTTTCATCCGAGAAACTATAGTCGGTTCATGTTTACCCCGATCGAGATCTGGATCGACCCGGATTCAGAGTATAAGGGCGTGCAACCGGATCAGTTGAAGAAAATCACCGACCACTTTCTTGAAGTCATGACCGACGCGTTGAAGGATGGTTATCCTATCGTCGATAAACCGGGACCGGGGGTGGCGATTGTTCGCATCGCCCTGACTAATGTCTACTTAAAGAAGAAGAAGTGGAAAGCACAGCACTTCCTGCCGATTGGTGCCGTTAGTAAGGGTGTCCAGAAGGCAGCCGGCAAGAATATTGCGCTCACCACCGCCCACCTAGAGATGGAAATGCTGGATTCCCAAAGTGGTGAGCGACTTAAGGCGGGGGTTGACATGCAGGTCGGCGAGAAGCTGCGCGAGAAGATCAAAAAAGGGAAAAAGCGCCCAGAGACCACGTGGGCGGATGTGGAAAAAACGCTCGAGTTTTACGCCAAGCGATTCCGGCAACGGATGGATGCGGCCCGTGGAAAGTAGTCGGTGATAAAAGCGGCAGGCTTTGATGCAGTGTGTCGGGACTGGATCAGGGTTTCATATGTACTACGTACCTAGATTGCTCCTTGGCTGTTCGATCGTAGCACTGAGTGCTTGTTCGACCATGACGATCGAATTGGACCATGATGCGTCGGCGAATTTCTCGAATCTCAAGACATATGCATGGGTTTCACGCGCAAAGCGGGATCCAATTCTGACAAGGATCAACGATGAATTCGTAGAGTCGCGCGTGCAACAGGCGGTAAACAGTCAGCTTGCGACCAAAGGATACAAAATGCAGACATCCGGCACGCCCGACTTCTTGGTTAGCTATTACGCCTCGCTCAGGGCGAAGCTGCGCGTAAGGACTGACTACGAGGGGTATAGGGAGCCTTCGGGGTCCTTGGGAAGTTCATCGTACGCCGGTGGAACCCGCACGCGCGTATATGACTTCGACCAAGGATTACTGGTGTTGGATATCGTCGATCCTCAAACGAAGAAGCTGATATGGCGAGGAACGGCCAAAGACGCGGTGGATCTATCCTGGAGTCAGCAAAGGAAGACAGCCAAGATCAGCGAGGCGGTCCAAAAAATGCTGAGTCGGTTTCCGCCGAAGTAAATCAGCAACTAATGGAGTCGAAAATGGTAACGATACGTACATTCTGGCCGGTGATTCTTCTCGCCGCACTTAGTGGTTGTTCGACGATGCAAATCAGCTCGGACTACGATGCATCGACGAACTTCGCCGGCCTGAAAACCTACAATTGGATACCTGAGCCGCAGAAGGTCAGCGGCGATCCCAAAATCGATGCCCCATTTATTGAGAGGCGGATCCGAGATGCGGTTGATAACCAACTCGCCGCCCAAGGATATGACAAGCGATCTTCCGGCGCTCCCGATTTTTTGGTTGGCTATCATGTGGCGCTCGAAAAGAAGCTAGCAGTGACGACGATGAATGAATACTACGGCGTGGTGGTAGGTCCGCGTTGGCACCATAGCACGCCGCGCTGGTATGGCTCGGAAACCTATGTATATGACTATGACGAGGGCTCGCTGGTTCTCGATATCATCGAAGGCGGCAGCCGCAAGCTCATCTGGCGGGGGTTTGCACTGGCGAGAGTAGACACGACCGCCAGCGCTGAAAGAAAGACGAAACGAATTAACGAAGCGGTTAAGAGAATTCTGGCGCAATTTCCACCCAAGCCCAAGTAACAGCGTTCGCAGAGCCGACTAGGTAAAGCTTGGCGTAGTAAACTCTATGAGGTAGGCATGGGATGCATACAGTGTTTTCCCGAACATCGTTGTTGGTTTCGGCCGTAGTCTTCGGCGGAGCCCTTCTTTACTGGATCTACCTCGAGCAAGGACCACCCGAAGCGGCTGGCCTTGACACAGCCACATCCATCGCCGACGTCCTCGGCGAGAGTAGTCCTGCGGGGTTTGCCCGTGCGCTTGCACCGAGACAATTTGTA
>LXTK01000014.1 GCA_001643475.1 Proteobacteria bacterium SPGG2
ATAGACCGCACTCAAACGCTGTAACAGCCACTCGCCGAGCCCGGTATGTGCGCTGCCGGTTGGCCGCAGTCTCATAGTATCCAGAAACCCAGAACGATTAGCGTCACACCCGCAGCCAAAAAAGTGAGCCATGCCCCCACACGTGCCGTGTCTTTCTCTACGCCAATATTTATATCTAATAGCAAGTGTCGAATGCCGGAAAAAAAATGTTGCGCAAAAAGCCAAACGGACACCAAGACAATGATCCGACCTGATACAGACGTAAGAAAACTTACAACTTTATGGAAACCAGCTAGACTCTCCAGCGATAGCGCCAAGAGATAAATCGCGACCGGCAACAGCAAGACGAGGAGGACCCCAGTAATCCGGTGAGCAATGGATGCCACCCCACCGATGGGGAGTCGTATTTTGAGTAGATTGAGGTAGACTGGTCGCTTCTTGACGGTTTCCATGCCGTTATTATTTTCACGTGATGTCGAAATGAGTATACACGAACCCTGTCCAGTACGCAGCCAGTTCCCGCCGCATACCAAATTCGCTACATTTTCGGTATTCTAACGACTGACAAGGTATGTTCGTGAACGTAGAGTGGAGAGCACATTTGTTAGACGGTGGCGCCGTTGTGCAAGGCGACAGAATCGAGAGTTTCGGCGATCCCCAGCAGGAGATACAGGCTACCGCTATCACTGATATCGTGGCAGACCTCTCCAGCTTCTCCTTGATACGAGTCTACGGGGATGACGCAACCACTTTTCTACAGGGCCAGCTCACCAACGATATTCGGTTGGTCGACGAATCACACAGCCAGCTGAGCGCCTACTGTAACCCCAAAGGGCGAATGCTGTCTGTCTTCCGTATCCTTATGCGGGACGAACACTATCTCCTGCAACTACCAGCACCCCTACTCGATACCACCCTAACCCGTCTACGGATGTACGTGCTACGCGCCGACGTAAAGCTGGTCAGCGCGGATGAGGAGCTCCAGCGTATTGGCGTTGCTGGTCCGAAAGCGGCGGCTATCATCGATCGGCAACTCGGTATTGTTCCCGAAGACGATATGGCCTGCATTGCCGAGGGTGATTTGACCGTTCTGCGACTACCGGGTATCCGGCCGCGTTTCGAGATCATCACAACGTTGGCGATCGCCAAGCGCCTGTGGGACGAGCTTGGGCAAGATTGTCGCCCAGTGGGCACGCCCGCTTGGGCGTGGCTCGACATCATGGCAGGTTTACCAAACGTTTATCGAGAGACTTCAGAGGCGTTTATACCGCAGATGGCGAATCTGGAGATCCTCGGCGGGGTAAGTTTTGGTAAAGGGTGTTATACCGGGCAAGAAATTGTCGCGCGCATGCAATATCTCGGTAAACTAAAGCAGCGCATGTATCGCGCACACGTGTTCACGACTCAGCAGGTTCCGCGACCGGGTGATGCAATCCATACCCCCGGCCTACCCGGTCAGACGGTAGGTACGGTCGTCGACGCGCGGTGTTCACCAGAGAGCGGTTACGATATGCTCGCGGTGATCTATAAGAGTAGTATACAGGAAGGCTCGCTCTACCTGAGTGGTGATCAGGAGGCCAGACTTTCTATAGAAGATCTACCCTACTCGCCTGACGACCTAGTACGTCAGTGAGTTGGGCTCTCGACAACGTGGAAGAACGTCTCGTTTTCCTTCACCATGCCAAGCTCTGCGCGTGCCCGCTCTTCAATTCCATCCAAGCCGTGTTTGAGATCAACTACTTGAGCAATTAGCGCCTTGTTACGCTCAGCCAGCCGTGCGTTCTCGATCTCTTGGGCATCAATTTGGTCGTGCAGACGCCAAACTGTGGACAGGCTTCCATTGCCGAACCATAGCGGAGATTGGAGCGCCACAAACAGACTCAGCAAGGTGATTTGAATGAATCGCATACTTTTATTTTAGAAGAAGATCCTGTGCCCGTCGAATGCCATTAATGTCAGCGTAGCGCCGCGAATACCTGCCGACCTGGATATTGTGCCGCTGCACCCAACTCCTCCTCTATTCGCAGCAAACGATTGTATTTGGCAGTTCGATCAGAGCGCGATAGAGAGCCAGTTTTAATCTGCCCAGTCCCCGTCGCCACTGCGATATCAGAGATAATCGTATCCTCTGTTTCGCCCGAACGGTGAGAAATCACCGCGGTATACCCAGCGTTTTTGGCCATCTCGATGGCAGCGAGGGTTTCAGTCAATGTGCCGATCTGATTGACCTTGATTAAGACGGAATTGGCAATACCCGCATCAATACCCTTTTGAAGGATTTGTGTGTTGGTGACAAACAAGTCGTCGCCCACAAGCTGTACTTTCTTTCCCAAGCTTTCTGTCAATAGCGCCCAACCATCCCAATCATGTTCGCTCATGCCGTCTTCAATACTGACGACAGCGTATTTGTCCACCCACTTTGCCAGTAAGTCGGCCATGTCCTTAGCGCTAAGACTCCAGCCTTCCGACGCCAGTTCGTAAATCTTGCCGTCAAAGAACTCCGAGCTCGCGCAATCTAGCGCAATCAATACGTCCTCACCAAACTTATAACCAGAACTCTCAATCGCTTCGACGATGATCTGTAGTGCGACTTCGTTTGAGGAAAGATCGGGCGCAAAACCGCCTTCGTCACCGACGGCTGTGCTTAAATGTCGTTCTATTAACAATGTCTTCAAGCAGTGAAATATCTCAGCCCCACAACGCAACGCATCGGAGAAGTTCTCCATGCCTACCGGCACGATCATAAATTCCTGCAGATCCACGTTATTATTTGCATGCACGCCACCGTTTATGACATTCATCATCGGCACTGGCATGCGAAAGTCATCTTTCTTAGCCAGATAGCGATACAATGGTTGATCAACGTGTCGCGCCGCCGCCCGCACCACTGCCAGCGATACGCCAAGAATGGCGTTGGCACCCAATCTTTGTTTATTGTCAGTGCCATCCAGTTCTAACATGGCGCCATCGATCTTTGCTTGGTCCTGCGCATCCATGCCGATCAATCTCGTACAGATTTCGTCGTTAACATGACTGACCGCCTTCAATACGCCTTTACCCCCGTATCGAGTTTGATCGCGATCGCGCAATTCCACGGCCTCACGTTCGCCAGTCGATGCACCGGATGGTACCGAGGCACGGCCAAAGGCGCCGGACTTGAGCTCAACATCGACCTCAACGGTGGGATTACCGCGGGAGTCCAAGATCTCACGTGCGTGTATGCCAATTATCTTTGACATCGTAGCTTGATCGCCGTCCCCTGGCCCGATGGATTATCCAGATCCGGCCTCTAATTCCAACGCGCTGCTCGCCTTCACCGTCCTATCCAGTGCCATCAACGTTTCCAGTAGCTCACGCATCCTCGCTAATGGCCATTGGTTAGGTCCATCACTAGGGGCGCGGTCAGGATCGGGGTGGGTCTCCATAAACAACCCAGAAATACCTGCCGCCACTGCCGCGCGCGCAAGCACAGGTACGAACTCTCGCTGTCCGCCAGACGATGTCCCTTGGCCGCCGGGCAGCTGTACGGAATGGGTGGCATCGAAAACCACAGGGCAACCCGTGTCTCGCATAATCACGACCGCCCTCATGTCCGACACCAGATTATTATAGCCAAAACTCGCGCCGCGCTCGCACACAAGCACACGATCCTGGGCGCCGGCTTCAATAGCCTTGGCTACCACATTTTTCATTTCCCAGGGTGCAAGGAACTGACCCTTTTTAATGTTCATCGGCTTTCCAGAAGCTGCTACTGCTCTAATAAACTCTGTCTGCCTACAAAGAAACGCCGGCGTTTGTAAAACATCAGCTACGCTGGCGACTAACTCTACTTCCCCCACATCATGAACATCAGTCAATACAGGAACACCGATCTCCTGCCGGACCGTTTCCAAGATCGCTAGACCCTGTTCCATACCCAGACCGCGAAATGACGTATGTGAACTCCGATTGGCCTTGTCGTAAGAAGACTTGTAGATGAACGGAATTTGGAGCTGATCGGAGATCTCTTTTAAGGTGCCCGCAGTGTCAAGCGCCAGTTGGCGCGATTCGATAACACACGGGCCTGCAATGAGAAACATCGGGCGATCAAGCCCGACCTCAAAGCCACATAACTTCATCGCGCCATAACTCGGTTTTCCGTTAACGCCGTCCGCCTTGCACGCGCTGCGGTAATGTACCCTTTGAACAGTGGATGGCCATCGCGCGGGGTGGAGGTAAACTCTGGATGAAACTGAACACCGACGAACCACGGATGCTGAGGTATTTCGATTATTTCAACCAATAAGTCCTCCAAAGACGTGCCCGCAATCACAAGTCCTTTTTCCTGCAGGCGCTCTCGGTACTGATTGTTGAATTCGTAACGATGTCGATGACGTTCAACGATAACGTCCTCACCATACATAGTACGCACGCGCGAGCCAGGTGCCAGCTTGCAAGCTTGGCCACCAAGTCGCATGGTGCCACCTAGATCGCTGTCGGCGCTGCGAAGCTCTTTGCTACCATCGGTGTTGATCCATTCTGTTACCAATGCAATGACTAGTGCTTTGGTGTTGGGATCAAACTCTGTACTCTGCGCAGACTCGATGCCAGCAACGTTGCGCGCGAATTCAATGACCGCAACCTGCATACCAAGACAGATTCCTAGATAAGGGATTTCATTGACACGCGCATACTCAACCGTATTGACCATTCCCTCGATACCACGTCCGCCAAAGCCGCCCGGAACTAGAATCGCATCGACGTCTTCGAACGCTTTTGAATCAGGCCCGTGTATTTCCTCTGAATCGACGTAGCGAATATTGACGCGAGTACGTGTGTGAATGCCTGCGTGCACCAACGCCTCCGACAAGGACTTGTAGGAATCCGCAAGATTCACATACTTGCCAACCATGGCAACTGTGACCTCGGCCTCCGGATGTTCCATTTTATCGACAACCCTTTGCCACTCAGATAAGTCAGCCGCAGGCGCGTCGATGCCCAACTTGTCCACGATAATGTCATCAAGCCCTTGCGCGTGCAGCATTAAGGGGTTCTGGTAGATGCTATCTACGTCGACGGCTGAAATGACAGCCTTGGCCGGCACATTTGTAAATAACGCAATCTTTTGTCTTTCAGCATCCGGTAGCGGGCGATCAGCTCGACACAGTAATACGTCCGGCTGAATACCGATAGAACGGAGCTCTTTCACCGAATGCTGCGTTGGCTTGGTTTTCATTTCGCCCGTGACTGCAATGAACGGTAACAACGTCAAATGAATATAGGCGACATCACAACGATCACGTTCAATCCCCATCTGCCGTATTGCTTCCAAGAACGGTTGCGACTCAATATCGCCTACCGTTCCCCCGATCTCGACCAATGCCACGTCAGCGCCAACCGTACCCTGCACGATGCAGTGTTTGATCTCGTCGGTAATATGGGGAATCACTTGTACGGTGGCGCCAAGATAGTCGCCACGGCGTTCCTTCTGAATGACACTTTCATAGATACGGCCGGTCGTATAATTATTGCGTTGGGTCATGGTGGTGCGTACGAAACGCTCATAATGACCTAGATCCAGATCGGTTTCGGCGCCATCGTTAGTGACAAACACCTCACCGTGTTGGAATGGGCTCATAGTGCCCGGGTCGACGTTGATATAGGGATCTAGCTTAAGCAGCGTGACCTTAAGGCCACGGGCTTCAAGGAGGGCGCCCAAGGAGGCAGACGCGATTCCCTTCCCAAGGGAGGAAACCACACCACCAGTCACGAATACGAACTTCGTCATTAGCCCCCGTCTAGTAAGGTGTCACGCCTAAAACTGCGACGCATTGCGCAAATCGGCAGCGGGTTAGAGCGTGTTGAGTAGGATTTCGACACCAAACCTGAACGGGGAAACAAAGTACCAGATGCGCGGCATTTACACAACCGGATCAACCTCAGGGCCTATTTTGACCCTACCCAACGCCACTTGTAGGCCCGGCTCATCATACCGGGCCGCGTAGGGCGCGCATACCCAGCGATCGGCGACGGCCGCCAAATCATCATCGACAAAGATCAGCGGCAAACGCCGACGCTGCCAAGGGGGAACCCCCGCCTCCTGCAATAGCTTCTTAAGCTTATGGTGGTGCGAGCGTCCGGGCAAACGACAAGTCTCACCACCTCGTCGCAATCGTACCGTAATCGCACCCTTGCCGATTCTTTCACGGGAAAGACCGTTGCCTATCGACTCCACGCACGTTAGTACATATCCAGTGCCCGGGACCTCGATCGGTTGGCGCAGGTTCCATGTCACTTTTAAGCCAGGATCCGGATCTGTCAGGCGTCTCATCGCGAACAATTGATTCCGATAACGCCGCACCTCGGCCCCCGGCCAGGCCACAGCCGCATGCCGCGATCGTGTCGACTTAACGACAACATCGTCGATTTGATTCATGTGCAGGGTTGAAGGCGGTGGTAGATTGAGCTGCCGAATCCAATAGCGCAGCACGTTGCGTCGGCGCTCCGGTGATAAGTTTAACAACACCGGCACCAACAGCACAGCATCGACCTCGCAACCGCCCTGAGCTACGATCGAAGACTCCATGTCTTCAAGCGCGATCGCGTCCAACAGTGCCACTGCCTCACCCGCATGGCGCCCGCCACGCACAAGGGTATGCTTCGCCTGCGGCCAATGCTGTTCAAGCATCGGTACCACCCGATGACGAATGAAGTTGCGCGAACGATGCACATCACGATTGCTGGCATCCTCAACCCAACGCAAACTGTTGCGCTTGGCGTATGCTTCTAATTCGCTTCGTTCGAACTCTAATAAGGGCCGCATCAACTTGCCGGCAGAAAATCGGCAAATTATCGGCATCGCTGCCAACCCGCGTACCCCACTGCCTCGCAGCAGTTGAAGTAGTATCGTCTCCGCCTGATCGTCTAGATGATGCGCCGTCATTAGCACACCACCATGACCAACATGCTTCGCAAGCCATGCGTACCGTAGACGTCGGGCGGCGGCCTCTAGGCCCTTGTGATCTCGGTCTTCAACTTGAATTTGGCCGACCACGCACGATACATCTAAATCGCGGCACACGCGCAGGCAATGCTTAGCCCACTCGTCTGATTCGGCCTGTAGCCGGTGATTCACATGCAGCGCGCTAATCTTCCAGCCTGTTGTAGTTCGCAACTGGCATAGGGCATGTAACAGGGTATGGGAATCAATACCACCACTATAGGCGACCTTTAATGTAGCAACTTCGCCTAAACGCTCACTGAGGATTCGCCCGAGCGCATCAACAGAGAATCCAGATTCAGTTTTCTTCAAACTGTCCGTATTGCATCAAACGCGTGCTGCGTTTAGCTAGTAGCTCCTGTATCGGGAGGTCACACAATTCATCAAGCGCGGAAGATAGTGCGGTAGCAAGCGTCCGCGCCATCAAATCGCAATCGCGATGCGCACCCCCTAAAGGCTCCGGGACTACTTCATCGATTAGACCGAACTTTTCTAGCCTTTGCGCCGTGATTCCCATGGCTTCTGCCGCAATGGTGGCTTTATCGGCGCTCTTCCAAAGAATCGAGGCACACCCCTCCGGCGAAATAACAGAATAGGTGGCGTACTGCAAAATTAATAGGCGATCGCAAACGCCGATAGCGAGCGCACCGCCAGATCCACCTTCTCCGATCACCACGCTAACAATCGGTGTCCTTAACTTACCCATGGCATAAAGGTTTCGAGCAATCGCTTCACTCTGGCCTCGTTCTTCAGCACCAACGCCTGGATACGCGCCGGGCGTATCGATCAGCGTTATGACTGGTAAGCGAAAACGTTCCGCGATGTTCATAAGTCGCAGCGCCTTACGGTACCCTTCAGGTCGTGGCATTCCAAAGTTGCGTTCTACCTTTTCGCGGGTGTCACGACCTTTCTGGTGGCCAATAACCACGACTGGCCGGTCGTCTAATCGCGCGAGTCCGCCAACAATGGCTGCATCATCGCCAAACAGGCGGTCACCATGTAATTCCTGATAATCGGCAAAGATCCGATCAATGTAATCCAACGAGTGGGGGCGTTGCGCATGACGAGCCAGTTGCGAGACTTGCCAGGGTACCAGCGATGAAAAGATAGACTCGGTCAGTTTTTTACTTTTAGCCTTTAACCGCTTGATCTCCTCGTTAATGTTGATATCACTGTCTTTGCTCACGAATCGCAGTGCTTCGATTTTCGCTTCTAACTCGGCAATAGGCTGCTCGAAATCGAGATAGTTATGTATCATCGGCCGCCGGTCTCCGTTGTGCCGTCAAGCATCCTCTCAGGATAGATCACGTGAACACTGTCAGCACCCGCCATCTGCAAGAGGCTGTCCAGAACGTGATCTGAAGGATCGATCTTCCACTCCTCGCCCAGGGCAATCTCCCCCCGAGCCGCCTCATTTTCATAGTTCAGATGGACTAGACAGCGTCCTCGACTTGCAGACTCGAGGATCTTTTGCAGCTCCTCCACAAAGCCATTCTGTGCAAGCTCTGCATCTATATCCACTACCAGCTTTGACGCCAGCGCAGCGCGTGCCTGTGAAATATTGTAAATCCCCTCCGCGCTCATCTTAAAACCACCCGTGTATTCATCGACACTAACCGCCCCGCTAACAACCAACAGGTTGTCTTTCACCAGCAGGTCTCGATGACGCGCGTAGAGCTCAGAGAATACCGCGAGTTCCAGTCTCCCACTGCGATCATCTAGCGTAAGAAACATCATTCGGTCACCTCGTCGGGTGCGCATGGTTCGGGTGGCAACGACAAGACCCGCAACAACGACCTTGCGATCTTGGCTCGGTTTGAGATCAGCAATTGTGGTGTGGGTCATCTCAGCCAACTCCTGCGCAAAGCGTTCGATTGGATGGCCCGTTAGATATAATCCTAGTGTTTCTTTCTCGCCCTCCAGGCGCTTCTCCTTACTCCACTCAGGCGTGTCCACATGGGATTGGTCACCGGTGTCGACTGCCATCGCGAACATATCGTCCTGTCCCGTTTCTTCATTCTTATTGTGCTGGCCAGCTAACTGCAGTGCGCTCCCCAGGTTCACCATTAGCGCCGCCCGATGCATGCCCAGACTATCCATCGTGCCAGCACGAATCAACGATTCCAGCACCCGTCGATTTATACGACGCAGATCGACACGTTTACACAGATCAAACAGATCCTTAAACGTCTCGCCCTGCTTACGGGCCCCCAAGAGCGCATCAATCGCAGATCGCCCCAAACCCTTGATTGCTCCGAGCCCATAAAGAATGGTTTTATCATCAACGGCCACGAACTGATACTCACAGCGATTGATATCGGGCGAAATGACTTCTAATGATAAATCGCGACACTCCGCCATCATGGTCACCACTTTGTCCGTGTTGTCCATATCAGTGGAAAGCACAGCGGCCATGAAGGCAGCGGGATAGTGAGCCTTTAGCCAAGCAGTTTGATACGCGATCAAGGCATAGGCAGCTGAGTGGGAACGATTAAAACCATAGCCAGCAAACTTCTCGATTAAATCGAATATCTGTGAGGCTAGTCGCTGGTTAACGCCACGTGCCACGGCGCCACTGACGAACCCTTCGCGCTGCAGTGCCATCTCCTCTGGCTTCTTCTTACCCATGGCATAGCGCAAGACATCCGCCTTGCCCGGGGAGTAACCAGAGAGTACCTCAGCAATCTGCATGACCTGTTCCTGATACAGAATCACGCCATAGGTTGGCTTCAGGATGGGCTCGAGACTTGGGTGTGGATACTCGATACGTGCGCGACCGTGTTTGCGCGCAATAAAATCGTCGACCATCCCAGACTGCAGTGGGCCTGGCCGAAACAACGCCACTAACGCGACGATTTCCTCAAAACGGTCTGGCTGTAGTCGCTGAATAAGGTCCTTCATGCCACGCGATTCCAACTGAAACAATGCCGTTGTCTTACATGACTTCAACAATGCGAACGTCTTTTCGTCTTCTAGGGATAATTGTTCGATCTGCAGCGGTAGTTCGTTGTTCAATCGGCGTTGGGCGTTGATGGCCTTGACGGCCTTATCAATACTCGTAAGGTTTCGCAAACCTAAAAAGTCGAACTTGACAAGCCCAAACGCTTCTAGATCGTCTTTGTCCAGTTGCGTCACAAGTTGTTTACCGCCCTGCTCACAATACAGTGGCATGTAATCGGTGAGCGCGGATGGTGCAATAACGACACCCCCAGCGTGCTTACTCGCGTTACGTGGTAAACCTTCGAGCGCGCGGGCAGTATCGATGAGTTCGCGCACGTCTTCCTCTTGCTCATAGCGCTCTCGCAACATTGGCTCTTGCGCCAAGGCTTTGTCGAGAGTGATCCCGAGTTCGAACGGAATCAGCTTTGCTAGCTTGTCAACATAACCATACGGGTGGTCCATCACCCTGCCAACATCGCGGACTACCGCCTTCGCCGCCATGGTGCCATGTGTAATAATCTGTGACACCCTATCTTGGCCGTAACGCTGAGTGACATAATCGATCACACGATCACGTCCTTCCATACAGAAATCGACGTCGAAGTCCGGCAGTGAAACGCGCTCCGGGTTCAAGAAACGCTCGAACAACAGATCATGTTTGATCGGATCAAGGTCAGTGATCGACAATACCCAGGCGACAAGAGAACCAGCGCCCGAACCTCTGCCCGGTCCCACCGGTACATCATTGCGCTTAGCCCACTTTATAAAGTCAGCCACAATCAGAAAATATCCAGAGAAACCCATCCTGATAATGACATCAAGCTCGTGCTGCAGACGCTCGTTGTACGGTTCGCGTGCGCTATCGGTCAACGATGAAAGTTTCGTCGCTAGCCCTTCGGCCACCTGCTGTCTAAGCAATTCATCGACGGTCATATCAGCAGGTACCGGATAATCGGGCAGGAAATAACGCCCAAACTCGAGACGCAGATTACACCGCTTGGCAATCTCTACCGTGTTCTCCAAAGCCTCCGGGATATCTTTGAATAACTCAACCATATCGTCAATTGAGCGAAAATACTGCTGCTCGGTATAGAGACGTGGGCGACGGCTGTCGCTTAAGGTGCGCCCGTCTTGAATGCAGACGCGGATCTCATGGACGCCAAAATCTGCGGTGTCCAAGAAACAGACACTATTTGTTGCAACGACTGGCAAACGAACCCGTTGCGCCAGGTTTACCGTCGCGTGTACCGACTCCTCTTGCATGGGCTGGCCGATGCGCCTGAGGGTCAAGTAGAAACGCCCTGGGAACAGCGACGCATATTCATCGGCAAGTTGGCCCGCAAGCGCATGGTTACCCGACAACAATGCCTGTCCAATTTCTCCATCCTCTGCGCCCGATAAGATGATTAGCCCGGCGCCATGTTGTCGAAACCAGTCGCGGCGCATACACGGTCTACCGGAATGTTGGCACTCCGTGTACGCCCGCGTTAGGAGCTGGCACAGATTACGGTACCCGGTTCTGTCTTGGCATAAGATTGTCAAT
>LXTK01000280.1 GCA_001643475.1 Proteobacteria bacterium SPGG2
GACGTCTGGAGCGCTTGAGTTTCGGGATGAACCGTTGCGAACCAAGTTTGAAAGCGCATGGGCAGCTAACCACGGTTCCTAGATGAATGATCCGGTAACACAAATCTTAGGTTGACCGATTATCAATGTTTCGCGTCCTGATTGCAGACAAGTTGGAAAAGGCAGGGTTGGATCGGATCCGATCTGCAGGCGATGTACAGGCTGATGTCAAGACCGGGCAGAATAAGGCCGAGCTGCTTAACATTATCGGCGATTACGATGCCATCATCATTCGTAGTACCACGAAACTGGATGCCGATTTGCTAGCAGCGGCTAGGCAGTTAAAAGTAGTCGGTCGGGCCGGTGTCGGTGTCGATAACGTCGACGTTAAAGCGGCCACCGCTCGTGGTGTGATAGTGATGAATACCCCAGAAGCCAACGCTATCGCGGCGGCAGAACAGACTATGGCTCTAATGCTCGCTGTTAGCCGCTACACGGTTCAGTCACATGCGCTAGTGAAAGAAGGCAAGTGGGATCGATCAGCGTTTACAGGGATTCAACTTTATCGGAAGAAGCTCGGACTTATTGGGTTCGGCCGCATAGCGCGGCTGGTGGCCACGCGGGCGCAAGCATTCGGGATGGAGGTGGTTGCCTTCGATCCTTATGTGTCGGAAGAAATAGGTCAAGAAGTCGGGGTTACGCTTGTCGATCTGGACGAACTGTTCGAGCAGGCCGATTATATTTCACTGCACGCCAGTAAATCTCCGGAGACGGAACGGATTGTCAACGCCGACACCCTCAGTCGAGTAAAGGACGGCGTGATACTAGTTAACACAGCCCGGGGTGCGCTAGTCGATGAGGCAGCATTGGCCAGCGCTCTCAAAAGCGGCAAGGTGCGCGCCGTCGGTACCGATGTCTATTCGCAGGAGCCGCCGACATCTGACAATCCGCTCATCGGGCTGCCCAATGTTGTACATACGCCGCATATCGGTGCGAGCACGGTAGAAGCACAACGCGACGTGTCGCTAAAAATCGTCGATCAAGTGCTAGACGCATTGCGCGGCGATGACTTTCGTAACAGCATCAACGTGCCCTTTCAGGCAGGCCCGGATTACGCCACGGTGCTGCCGTATATGACGCTGGCAGAGAAGATTGGTGCATTGCATTTTCACATGGCACCCGCACCGATTCGCCGAGTCGAGGTGGAACTGCGTGGCGACGCGATCGAGGACATGACACGAGCAGTGGCAGCCGCGCTGTTGAAAGGGCTGCTCGAAAGTTTCCTCGCCGATGCAGTCAACTATGTCAACGCACCGGTGCTTGCTGAGGAACACGGTATTGCCATCTCGCAGTCCAAGGGCCTTAGTGCGGCGGATTATGCTAACGTCATTTCTTGCCGGGCACATTGGGACGACGGAAATCGTGTCATAGCCGGCGTGTTGTTTGGTGGTCGACAGCCGCGCATCGTGCAGGTCAGTCACCACCATCTGGACGCTGATCCCACGGGACCGCTGCTCATTATGCTAAATAAAGACGTGCCCGGTGTGATCGGGCAAGTAGGCACGATTCTTGGTGCCTATGAAGTAAACATTGGCGAGTGGCGCATGGGTCGTAACAAACCCGGTGAAGAGGCGTTATCTTTCATTAATCTCGACAGCGAGCCGCCGCCGGCAGCACTGGATGCGCTTAAAAAAATCCCGGCCATCACCAAGCTTAAGTTTTTGGATCTTTAGAGCGTTGGACCTATCACACGAACAAGAAACAGTATGATCCGCCTGAGGCGCTCTCAAGATCGCGGTCGCAGCGAACTTGGTTGGCTAGATAGCCGCCACACGTTCTCATTTTCGAACTACCACGACCCCGATCACATGGGCTATTCCGTGCTCAGAGTTATTAATGAAGACCGCATAGTGCCGGCGGCTGGGTTTGGCAGTCATTCTCATCGCGATATGGAGATTATCAGCTATGTGCTCGACGGCGGGTTGGAACACAAGGATAGCCTAGGTAATGGTTCGGTCATCCGACCGGGTGAGGTCCAGCGCATGAGCGCGGGGACCGGTATCACCCATAGCGAGTACAATGCGTCCAAGATAGAACCAGCGCATTTTCTGCAGATATGGATACTGCCAGCGGTAACAGGGATTGTACCGAGTTACGAACAGCGGCGATTCGACGACAGAAACGACAGCGGCCAATGGCAACTATTGGTCTCCCCCGATGGGCGTGAGGGATCGCTGACGTTGAACCAGAATGCGTTTATGTATATGGCGAGGTTAAAACAGGGGGAAACGATGAATCACGCTCTTGCGGCAGGTCGACAGACCTTGCTACATGTCGCCCGCGGGGAAGCCGTTCTCAGTGGGCACATCATTGTGGCCGGTGATAGCGCAATGATTAACAATGAAGAAGCGATTAACATGTCTACGGATGAATCAGCAGAAGTACTAATGTTTGATTTGCCCTAGAGAGACAAGAATAGTGAAAGCCTTGACTTCGTCTCACGGGTAGTGGGTGCACTTACCAGACTACAAAAACGGAAGTATTGTTAATCTAGTAAGCTCGATTCAGGTGGCGTTGGGCGGCCAGCCAAGTTATGGCACTTTGTCGCAGCTGACTTTATCGAAGCCCAATACTGCCGGTAGCATCGTGCTTATTGTCATAGACGGCCTTGGTCATACCTACTTGAAACAGCGTGGTCGAGGTGTCCTCTATGGACACCTGGTAGGTCGTATAACGTCGGTATTTCCATCGACCACGGCGTCCGCTATTACCAGCTTTTTTACCGGCACGGCGCCACAACAACACGCCCTTACTGGTTGGTTCACCTATTTTAAGGAACTCGGTGCTGTTGCGGCGCCACTGCTGTTTAGGCGACGCTCAAGTGAGACATCGTTAACAGACGCTGGTGTCGATGCCCGTAAGTTATTCGATCAGCCGTCTATGTTCGAACGCATCGACACCCCTTCTCATATCGTCTTACCTGCTCATATCGTCGAATCCGAATACACGACTGCCCACAGTGGACCGGCCGAAAGATGGGCGTATACATCGTTGAAGCAGTGTTTTCGAGTTATCGAGAAAATTATCCGTCGCACTGGTTCACGCCAATACATTTATGCCTACTGGTCAGAATTTGACACCCTGTCACACACCTTCGGAACGCAAAGCACAGAGGTAACAAAACATTTCGATCAACTGGACGCGGCATTTGCACGTTTCCTTGATCGTATTGAGGGTAGTGGTACAACTGTAGTTGTGACCGCTGATCATGGCTTTATCGACACTGGGCCAGACAGACTAGTTCAACTAGAGTCACATCCAGAGCTGGCAAGCACACTTGCATTGCCATTATGTGGTGAACCGCGTGTTGCGTTCTGCTACGTGCATCCTGACCGGCACGAGCGGTTTGAAGAATACGTCCAAGACCGGCTTGGTTATTGTGCTGAGATCTACCGAAGCGAGCAATTAGTGGAGCAGGGTTTCTTCGGGCTTGGCGAGCCGAATCCACGACTATTGGATAGGATTGGACATTATGCGTTGGTAATGAAGGGCCACTATGTCATCAAGGATTGGATTTTCGGTGAACGCCGTTACGAGCACGTCGGTGTCCATGGCGGTGTTAGCGAAGAGGAGATGTATGTTCCCCTTATCGTTGTCGAGACCTAGTGTCGATCGCACGCGGGGCTTGGCGGCGTGAGTGACGACAAGGACCTAAGTCGGAAATGGTGGGATAACCGTTACGCCGATGGTCACATACCCTGGGACAGGCAAGGTGTAAGTCCGGCGCTATATCATTGGCTCGAGGCGGGTACGCTGGCCCCCGGACGCATTCTGGTACCCGGCTGTGGCCGTGGCCACGAAGTAAT
>LXTK01000192.1 GCA_001643475.1 Proteobacteria bacterium SPGG2
AAAACCAGAATTGCCCTTGCTTCGTCTCTCCTGGGCACTCGGAATCACCGGTCAGCCCGCCTGGAGCGAGTTTGCTATGCTGACCGCTATGTCCCCACGAAAAAAGAAGGGCAAACCGAGAAAGCTCAGAGTTTTCCGGGAATACGTCGACAAGCCGGACGAGGAGTCTCTCCGGCTAACCTATAGGATGCTGTTCGACGAGCGGCCCGATGAAGACTCGGACACGCCAGCTGATGCCCGCTAAAGCCGTCATTCGCTGTAGGTAGGATTCCAGTGCAAGATTTCCCGTCTGGCAGAGGGTCACAAACTCGGTTAGCATGACCTTACAACTTAAGACCACCACCAGCCGAACCATGGGCCTATTTACATGAGTGTCCATCCACGCCAACGCCTGCCTAAACAATGTCTGCTTTCGGGGGTAAAGCGGACATTGCAAGAGGTCACCCGAATGTCTGCTTTTSACAAAAGCGGACGTTTCGTCTGTTTGGGCAATCCCGAGCCTGGTGAGACTGTTATTTCCGAATATGATTTGGTTTCTGCCTTTAAGAGAAAATACGTAAAAGATGAGGTACCGCTGATATCGGGTATAGCGTTGGCGGTTGATACGTCCTCTGCAGGCGATGGTGGTAAAGCAGCAGCGTTTATAAAGAGTATAGAATTTCTGGAATAGCCTAAATGATTCGGCGCATCATGATCCGCATGGAGGCCTGGTTGCACTACGTTATCCCATGGTGAGAGGATTGGTGTGCGATTCAAGGGTAAGTTCGACGACAATAAAGGATAGTTACCTTTCTTTCCAGGAACACCACGTTTTATCATCATCTTATTACGGCCAAATATTTTGAAAGCGACGTGCGCGCAAGGTTATTGGTTGGTTAGCCACGCTAATGAGTAGCTTCATTCATCGCCGCGTTTATAAACAGTGTAGAATCTCTGGAATAGTTTTAAATTATTCGGCTCATGTCCCACCCTGACCAAGGAGGATTCGTATGCGAACTGGTTACGCCGGAAAAATTCCAAAGTTGCTCGCCCGTCTGACGGCCTACAGGCGTCTACTGGTTTTATCCGCCATCCTGCTGTTCGCATCGGGTTGTGCCACGCTGCCTCGTAATGCTGTGCCCGTCGACAAAATCTATAGGGCTGAAATCGCTGGGATGCCTGACATACGGGCATGGAGCGGTCAGATTGCGGAGCACTTTCAGGCCGACGCCGTCGAGTCGGTTCTAGATGAATCGCGGGGCGAATTTCCACGCGATGAGAATGGGGTCCCTATATATGATTTGCTAGCACTTTCGGGTGGTGGCTCGAACGGCGCGTTCGGCGCGGGCTTCCTGTATGGGTGGACAAAGGCGGGAACGCGCCCGAACTTCAAGCTGGTGACGGGTATCAGTACCGGCGCCCTGATCGCCCCCTTCGCCTTCCTGGGTCCCGACTACGATGGCCAGTTGAAGGAGCTCTATACAACGATGAGCACCGCGGATCTCGTGATCAAACAGGGGCTCCTCAAGATCCTTTTCCGCAGCGAGTCGTACACATTGACGGATCCACTAGAAAGGCTCATCAACAGGAACATCAGTGGAGCAATACTACAAGCCGTGGCAGTGGCGCACGATCGTGGGCATCGGCTCTATATCGGGACCACCCACCTGGATGCGCAACGGCTGGTTGTCTGGAACATGGGTCTGATCGCCAAGACTGCCCATCCGAATGCCCTAGGGCTTTTTCGCAAGATCCTACTGGCTTCGGCCTCGATCCCGGGCGCAATGCCGCCCGTGCTCATCAAGGTGGACGTAGACGGTGAGGAGTTCGATGAAATGCATGTCGATGGTGGTGCGGCCACCCAGGTGTTTTTGCATGCCGGCACCATGAACATTGAAGCTGCGGCCCGATCGGCGCTTGGAGACGACTACCAATATCAGGGGGACCTCTACATTATTCGCAACGGACGGCTTAAGCCAGAGCCGCAACAGACCGAGCGCAGGCTGGCGCGCATTGCGGGTCGCGCCGTCTCCACGATGATAAAGACGGCAGCGGTGAATGATCTCTTTCGCATGTATGCGTTTACGCGGCGAGAACAACTAGGGTTCAAATACATAGACATCCCGGACGACTTCGAGTCTCGCGCGCAGGAGCCGTTCGATCCCGAGGAGATGGGAAGACTATTCGAAACAGGCTATCAACTCGCACTCTCCGGCGATGTTTGGCAGACAACACCCCCTGGCTTGGCCTCAGCACCAGCTACGCAGTAAGCGGCTTCATGGGCGTGGAATGTTGTGCGAAGACGCCGCAACACTCACCGCCTGAAGACACCTGGGTCTGTAACGCATCTACCGGCCTGCTGCCGTCCCCCCGAACTTGCGTAACCAGAGGTAGCCGGCCACACCGCTCAACAGTGACGCGAAAAGAATGCCGGTCTTGGCAGTGATCAGCTGTCCAGGCTGTTGATCGCCAAAGGCGAGATCGGCAATAAAGATAGACATGGTAAAGCCGATGCCGGCTAGAAGCGCAACCCCTACCATATGCGCTGCACGACAGCCAGTGGGAAACTGACCTACGCCCAGTCTCACCGCTAACAGCGAGAAACCGGCAATGCCGATCAACTTGCCAATTACTAATCCAAGAATGATGCCAAGCGTCATCGGTTGGGCGAGTGTCCCGCCTAACGATGCAAACTCAATCGGAACGCCGGCATTGGCGAGGGCGAACAGCGGAATAATAAGAAAAGCCACTGGAATATGCATCGTGTGCTCCAGGCGCTGAAGCGGTGACTCCACCCTGTGTATGCCGCTCTCCAGCGCCTGGACGATGGCGCGTTGTTGCTGGTTACGTATCAGTGTTCTGCGTCCACGGTCCAGCCGATCGAACTGGTCCATCAATTGCCGCACGTGTCTACTGAAGCGCCTGGGCTCAAGCTTTGGCCGGACCGGCACGGTCCAGGCGGCAAGTATGCCGGCGATGGTGGCGTGAACACCGGATTCGAACATCGCCAGCCAGAGCAAGCACCCGACCAAAAAATGCACTACAGGATTCCGCACCCCAGCCAAATTGAAGACGATCAAGACACCTAGAAATAGGCCTGCGATCGCAAGCGCCTCCAAAGCGATCTGCTCGGTGTAGAAAAGCGCTACCACGGTAACCGCCCCCAGGTCATCGACGATCGCCAGCGCCACCAGAAAAGTAAATAAGGTCTTGGGAACGCGATTCCCCAGCAGGGCCAGAACGCCGACGGCAAAGGCGATATCGGTGGCCATCGGTATTGCCCAGCCTCGAGCACCAGATTCGCCGACGTTAAGTGCTGCGTAAATGACCGCCGGCACGACCATGCCGCCGACGGCTGCTACAATCGGTAGCATCGCTGCGCGTCGATCGGACAGGTCGCCCACTAACACCTCACGTTTGATCTCCAACCCAACCAGGAAAAAGAACAAAGCCATCAACCCGTCGTTGATCCAATGCTGCAAGCTGTGGTCGAGTTCCCAGGGACCGATACCAATCGTTACGTGCGCCTGCAGCAGATCGGCATAGCGCTCGGCCAAAGGGCCGTTGGCCAACACCAGCGCCACCACGGTGCAACCKATGAGCACSAKGCCGCCGGCGGCCTGYTGGTGAATRAATTCTTCGAAAGGAGTGAGAATCCGCCCGAAGATTTTTTCCCACGGTGCGTGATAGCTGTCGGGGGAGTGAATCCGTTCGTTCATGGTGAGCGTACCTTTCAAACGTGCAACCAGGAGACCGACAGTACTTATCCTTCATGGAAGGCGCAAGCGCCAGTCCCACCATCCAACAATCTTTCGGTGACTCGGGGTACGTACGTAGTCTACGGGCAACTACGGATGTCCATGGCACRGTGYKATGGGCATACTCCCGACAGCAAGAAAGTGAGAATCCGGARTCNGCTGGAAACCGCCATTGRTAATGAACARAATYAGYGCTGCAMTAKGCGGCGTTCTCGCACTGGCAATWGCAGCGCCGGTTGCSGCGACGGGAGAMGGCGCTATCAATTGGTCGATCACGCCGTACCTGTGGGCGRYCGAGACCACGGTCGACCTGACGGCTGATGGCACGCCGATTGGCGGCGGTAAGGTTAGTTTCAGTGATCTGCTCGACACAACCGACACCTCATTCCAGATATTCGTCGAGGGCGGCCGCGAGGGCGGTAACTGGAGCGCCTTCATCGACCTTACTTTCCTGGAYACGTCCGATAGTTTCGCCGSTCCTGCCGTGCGGATCGAGACCGACTCSGAGCAATGGTTTATCGATGCGGCGATYGCCTACTGGCCGCAAGGCGAGGCAGGCGGSCTCAATCTGTTCGGYGGAATTCGATACACCAGTCTGGAGGACGAGTTCGAATTTATCCTTCCCGGCCCCGGTATATCTTTAGGCACGTTGGAAAATGATCGGAGTTWTACCGATCTGCTGCTGGGCGGGCGSTATCGATTCGACTTAAACGRACGCTGGTCGCTGCTGACCCGTGCCGACTACGCGKYCGGCGACTCGGACGGCATCTTTCAGCTGCAAGCACTCTTTCGATACGCGGTCGGTAGMGACARGCAMAACGGCATCCTCATCGGATATAGGTACAAGGAAGCSGAACTGGAAGACGGCGGCATMGWGGAAGATTACGAATWCAAGGGACCASTCGTCGSCTTCAACTTCAGGTTTTGATCACGGRTTTATTCTRTTGGGTCCCGTTCCGAAGTKGATTGCYCWGSATTSCCAGTGAGCAAAACCCGGCCGCTCATGTAACCASCMATACCAACCGGTTAACTCTTTARCMGGGGAGWTTYYGMAATGAAAAAATGYAAAGGYTATCGACTAGSAGTGATGCTTGGGRTCGTGTTGGCTTYCGGCAATGTTCARGCCGYGTCTGTYGGCCAATACAACATGTCACTACAGGACAAAGTCATCACTGGCCCCAAAGGCTCATTAACGTCACCCCAGGCGGCATCAGCCAATAAGCGCGGACAGGTTGAAGAAAAAAGTGTGCGGAAAATAGCAGATGGCATTTACCGCATTGGTGGTTGGGGGATCGGGAACATCATTGCCGTCGAGGCGCCGGAGGGTTGGATTATCGTTGATGTTGGCGATTACCTTGAAGTGGCCCAGGAGCAGCGCCGCGCCCTGGAAGACAAGGTCGGCAAGATCAAGGTCGCAGCCGTGCTTTACACCCATTCCCACTATGCGATCGGGGCGAAGGCCTGGCAGGACGAGGACACGAAATTTTATGGCCACGAATGGCTGGTGCCTAATCTGAATGCCGATACGGGGGTTAGCATATTGTCAGGTAACTTCGGCACCCGGGCGGCGATCCAGTTCGGCATGTTGCACCCTGCAGAGGGTCCCGATGCATTCCCCAACCATTTTGGTTTCAGTGCGGAGAAATTGACCGGCACCAAGGCCTTTGTGCCGCCTGACATCACCTTCAAGGACGGACTGGTTAAAAAGCGTGAGATTGCT
>LXTK01000231.1 GCA_001643475.1 Proteobacteria bacterium SPGG2
ATTTTGAGAATCAACCCTTTGCGCTGGCCACCCCACCCGGAGCACAAGGTTGGCTTCACAAACGATTGATGCAGTTCGGCGATTCACCCTGCGCCTGTCTGATCGGAACAACCGACCTCGCAGCGTCGAAGAAGCGATTTCCGCTGGGCAAAGTTGAAACGTGGTTCGACCGACAGGTCGCGTGGTTTGGCGCTGCTGCCTTCGATCACCTTAAGATCGGGCTAATCGAACTCTAGCAGGCTGCTGAAAAAACTATTTTCAGCAGCCTGCTAGAGCGGTGCACGGAGGCACCGCACACCCCCCGCCTATCCTTGCCAAGGACCTTGCGCTCGCACCGCCTGGTGTCTGAGTCGCTGGCCGTAGGGGGGTAAGGGCTCTTTCAAAGGATAGGTGCGGGGTGGAGTAAAGCAAAACCGCGCTTTTTGCTTTACAAGCTGAAAAAGGCCATGGAAGGACTTTTTCCGCATCTTCCTAGACTCGACCCTCGCTGCTTAGAAATCTTGGCCGTAAGCATCGCCAAGATTAAGGACCGGGACCAGATTCTGAAGGTGCTACCTTTGTGTCGCTTGGCGATGCCGTTGCAGGTTTCGCTTTTGTTTGACTCTCGCGATAAACAATATAAGTAGCAGCGGTAAAAATAGTGGCGCCACCAATCCAGACACCGGCATCGGGTACTTCAGCAAATAAGAAATAACCAATGGCGGCACCCCAAGCCAGCTTCATGAAATCAAGAGGCAGCACGACCGTCGCTTCTGCTACCCGGAATGCCTGGGCCAACCCTAGTTGCGCCAAGGTGCCGGATACACCGACAAATACCAGCCATAACCACTGCTCGAAGTCGGGCCACTGCCAATAGAATACGGCTGGTATCAACGACAGCGGTGTCATCAGCAATACCATGTAAGCGGTGATCGTTACTGACGAATCGGTACGCGAAAGTATCTTGATAATAATGATCGCGCCGGCCCATATCGCCGCTGAACTCAACACTAACAGCGACCCTAGATCGATGGCTTGGAGGCCGGGGCGAACGATGATTAAAGCCCCAATAAGACCGGCGATCAGAGCTCCCCAACGCCATAAGAATACTTTTTCCCTCAACATCAACAGCGCCAGGAGCGTTGCAAACAATGGCGCCGTAAAACCCAACGCCTGCACTTTTGCGAGTGGTATCAAGCTAAGAGCGACGAAGAACAAAAGCATTGCCACCAGGTTTATCAACGCCCTGACCGTGTGCAACCCGAATTTCTGGGTGTGTAGAGGAGTGAGACCCTTTTGTACAAACCAGGGGGCGAGCACCAAAAACCCAAAGAAATTACGGAAGAAGGCGATCTCAAACGGGTGCAAATGCTGTTCTGTGGACAAATAACGTACGCCCGCGTGCATGCCCGCAAATGCCACAGTAGAGGCAACCATAATAAGGATGCCAACTAAAGGCGACGGTCTATTAAGAAACGTGGATAGCAAAATGACTCCAGTGCGGTAAATGCGTATGCCTGCCAGATCATACGGATTTTGGGCTGCCTACGCATTCCGACTTATACTATGCACTCACCAGTAATGGTCCTGGACAAGTCAAGGTGTTACCCTTGACACAACAGATCGACTCGAGACCGTGATGAGAACACTACTTGTACCGTTTCACGGTAGCGACGCCACCCAGAGTGCGCTGGAGATGGCGCATTTGGTTGCCACCCGGTTTGGCAGCTATATCGAGGGTCTGTTTGTGCTACAACCGCCGCCGATAATCGCAGGCGAAGGTATTACCATCCCCGGCGAATACCTTACCCAGCTGGCTGAAGAGAGGCGTCGCTTGGCGGACGGAGCGCGCGAGCGCTTTGAAAAATTCATGAATGAAAGGGACGTACCCCTGCAGGACATAACAGTTGCCGGCGACAAACCATCTGCCAATTGGCGAGAATTGGAGGGACTTGAGAGCCAGATCATCGGTGAATATGGTCGGCTGTTTGATCTAATTGTGGTCGGGTGCGCGACTCAACCATCTTCCGCTGATCGCAACGCCACGTGCGAAGCGGCACTGTTTGAGAGCGGGCGGCCGGTTATGATATCGACCGAGAATACGCCGACGACCCTGGGCAAGACTATCGTCATCGCCTGGAATGGCAGCACCGAAACCGCCCGCACCATTGCATTGGGGATGCCATTGCTGCAGACAGCGGAGGAAGTTGTGGTGCTGACAGTACGGGGTGGTACGGTGCCAGGCCCGAATGCAGAACAAGTGGCCCAGCATCTTGTGCACAATAATATCAATGCACAGACTAAGCTTGTCGAGTCAGGGTCACGCACAGTCGGCGAAGCCATACTCGAAGAGACGGATCGCATTGGTGCAGATCTGTTAATCAAGGGCGCGTTTACCCGTAGCCGATTACGCCAAATGATCTTTGGCGGCGCTACGCAGCATATCTTGTCCGCCGCGAAAGTACCGGTCTTCATGGCGCACTAACCCCCCTCCCCGATCCTCCCCCAAGGCGGGGAAGGAAAACAAGGAACACGCTGTCGCGAGCGCTGACAGCGGCACATTGAAATGATACAAACACGGTGCAGTCACCAAACCAGAGAAAAACATAATGAGTATGCCAATTTTCCATATGATCAGCGGGGCACCTCAACCGGTTGCGCCGTACAGTCATGTCGTCGAAGTCGACGGGTGGCTTTTGGTCACCGGACAAGTCGCCAGTGACCTCGACTACGACCCGGGAACGATGCCGGAGGGTATTGAGGCACAGACTCACAAAGTAATGGCAAATCTGCGTACCGTATTGCAAGGCGTCGGCGCTGGATTCGAAAATGTGGTCTCAGCGCGTGTATTTCTTACTCACTTTGAAGGAGACTTCGATGTCATGAATCGCATCTATGCCAGCTATTTTCCAGAGGGCCAGCGCCCAGCCCGTACTTGCATTGGGGTGACCGCACTCGCCGGTGGGGCCCGGGTTGAGATCGATCTGATCGCGCGCAGGCCATAGGCTCAGGTATTGCGCTAAAAGTGACAATGAAGCTAAGCAAGACGCAACTTCAAAGCTTTAGCGAAGACGGTTTTGTGATGATCCCAGAGCTGTTCTCCATGGAGGAAATAGCGTTAATGCGATCTCAACTGCCACCACTGAACTCAGAGAGATGTGCGGAGAATTTTCGTGAGAAGGATAGTGACGTCGTACGTACGGCTATGGGTTTGCACTTGCGCAATGAAGTCTTTGCTCGGGTCGTGCGTCACCCCAGACTGCTCGAGCCGGCCATGCAACTTCTTGGTGAGGACATGTATATCCAACAGGTCAAAGTGAACGCCAAGGAAGCGTTTTCCGGCGAAGTTTGGCAGTGGCATTATGATTTTGCGACCCATCATGGCGAGGATGGCGTACCGAAACCGTTGGCGCTGAATCTTCACATCTTCTTGGATGATGTTAACGAATTTAACGGCCCACTCGTCTTCATTCGCGGATCACACAAATATGGTCCGGCTCCGACGAGCCTGGATACCGTCACCACGAGTTACCCGCTTTGGACAGTGGATAGGGAAACGGTAAAGGCGTTGGTTGATAAAGGTGGCCTATTTGCGGCCAAAGGCGCGGCCGGCACCGCACTCATTTTTAGCGACACACTCGTGCATGGTTCATCAATAAACCTGTCTCCTTGGCCGCGCCGGATTTTTTCGTTGATCGTAAATCCCGTATCAAACGCACTGACGCAGTACAAACGTCCCGAACACCAACATCATCGCAACCTCACGCCGGTAACACCACTGGCGGATGACTGTCTGTTAGCCAAGGCTTCCGCGTGAACGAACCTCACGGCGGCTATTTCACCCGCTCGCTT
>LXTK01000287.1 GCA_001643475.1 Proteobacteria bacterium SPGG2
CAGACGCTTGGCCAGCGGCGGCAGCTTCGGGTTGCCGCGAATGCGGGCGTTTAACTTGCCGATATCCGGGTTCTCCGAAAATGTCAGCTTGCACTTGGCTAATTTCTCGAATTCCGCCAGCTCGAACTGCTGTGGGTACTTGCCTTTGATGCCCATGTCCTTGGCCACGGTAACGGCCGGACAGGGAGCGGCTAGTGCTTCGCTGACGATACCGACCTGCAGCATCATGAGCGCAACGCCGGCGTACGCCAGGGGCCAAAATTTCATAGATTTCATGTGTTCACCCTCCGATTCTCCTAGGTTGTTTGTTGCCACTTCAGATCAAAAGCACTGCGTCGCCAAACACGGTATGCGGCTTGCACGCCTTCTGCAAGGGCGGCTTCCTGTCTTTGCGACCGCGTTAGTGACGAGACGACCGCTGTACGCGAATCGTAGCGGTCGTCCCATTACGCGCCCAGGGTAATGCGTGCCCTATAAGCTGTCAAATGGTCTCTGACAGGCAAAATTTCGCCTCGATTTGCTTTGAAGGCCCGCCTATGCCCGGGCTGCTTTTCATACTCTTCCAGCTCGGGCTGTTTGTGCCTTATCTCTGCTTTTATGGCCCCTCGCCACGGTGGGTGCGCGCCTGGGTATCGGCGATGGAGTCGATTATGTAGTGCGCACCGCATTGTTCCATACGCCGAGTAGCGCGTTCGCGCTTGCTGGCCTGCTCTTCGGCCGGCAACGCCTCTCACTCCTGGAGCGCCAAGCCCACTTCGTTGCCGCTGATGGTAAGGCCGATGGTCCACATGCCGGCGTTCAGGCCCTCTTCAACGCCCGCTAGGGTGTCGTCAATGTTACCCATGATCGAACCGTGGTAACGCCCAGATTCATGGCTTTTCGCAGGCACCTATGAAGGGTAAGGCCACCCGGCGGGCACATCACCACACGGTGGAGTCGGGCGGTGGCCTTGGCGCTCGGCGTGCTTGCGGTTGATCTCCATCATCGCCGGCACGTAGCCGCTGGTGGCGCCGATCTTCATACCGCGCCAGCGCAGCTGCTCGATGATGTCCAGCGTGCCGAAAGATCTGGGGCGCGGACTGTAGGGGTGCTCGCCTGTCACCGTCTGGAACATTCGATGAGTTGGGCGACGACGATGCGCAAACGACCTTGGGCTACGTCGCGGAGAAGCGCAATGCCTACGATCTCGCTGATCTGCACTTTGTTATTCCGAACAACGATGCAGGTGCAAAGGTGATGCAAGCAATGTGGAGCAAATACCGGGCACTCTCATCGTGGCCGATGGTGTCGATTGCGGGAAGGCTTAAACCTGGCTTCAACAAGGTAAGGCTGACCTAACAGCATTCGGTCGTTCGTGTCTGGCCAATCGCGATCTGCCAGAACGGTTTCGCCAGCGGCTGGAATTCCACGCGGACGATCTGTCTACCTACCTATGGTGGCGGCGCCAAAGGCTGCCCTGACTATCCCACCCTTACGCAGGAACGTGGCGAAAAACTGGTGCCCGGTGTTGATGCGCGATGGCGGTAAGTACTACAACCTGAAATCAGGTTCCTTCGAACTTAAAGCTGACGGCTAGCTTAGTGCGATATTGGGATACTTGACCCTTATCATCGAGTGTCACGTCGAACTTGGTGACTTCTGCGATTCGCAAGTCTCTAAGCGATTTTGACGCAAGACTCAACGCACTTTTGGTGGCATCTTCCCAACCCACGGTGCTTGTGCCGACGAGTTCGATGACTTTATAGACGCTCATAGATTACCTCCTTGTTGATGGTTTAACCCGACGATAGTGCGGGATCAAACTAGCGTCGGCGAGTGCTGTATTGGTTATTGGCCTCTTTAAGGCGTGGTATCGCCAGAGACCTTAGGCGAATTTTGTTTTTGACACAACCGATAAACGCCGTCAAAGCTCTTCGGCGTCGGATTCTTTAGCAGATCAGGAGGCAAAAGTCATAGCCCCCCCTGTTTGGTAGGCGGTGAATGCTCGGTATCAAGCCAGGCGTCGAGCGAATGAAGCGCACGACAAATTTGATCCAAGATATCTGGCTCTTGACCTGCCATATTTTCTTCTTCGGCAACTTCAAGATTGCGCGCGTCATAGGTCCAACGGCGCAGCACTTCGACCTTTTGCTCACGCGTCATATCTTCTCGCAAAAGCACTTCTTCGGGCGTTCGGAAGACTGCAGTCGGATCGAGCATGGCCTTGTCGATGTCGGTCATTTCTGCAACCCCCTCGTTGTTTGAAATAGATTGGAGTTGATCACATCTGTCTGTGGTTCTGAAACCCAGCCAAAATGCTGTCTTATAGCGCGGTACAGAGCAAGTGCAATGTTCCGGCGAAGATGACCCCAAGAAAATGCAATCGGCAACTAGGCGGCCAGGGCCAAGCAGGGTTGCGCGCGAAGCTTGCTGCGGGCGTCGCGAAGTGCGGTGCGCAGCCCCTCTTCCACCACCGGATGGTAAAAGGGCATTTCAAGCATCTGATCGATAGTCATCTTGGCTTGATGGGCCCACGCCAACAGATGGCCTAGGTGTTCCGCTCTCGGTGCGATCATCTCGGCCCCCAGAAACAACCCTGTGCCTTGTTCGGCGTAGATGCGTAGCAGCCCTCTGTTTTGCCGCATTACACGGCTGCGGCCTTGGTCCTCAAAGGAAACGGTTCCAATCGCGACACACTCCAGCGACAACTCGCTGTAGGGTTGCCCAACCATTGCGATCTGCGGGTCTGAGAAGACGATGCTTAATGGTGATCGCCGCAAACCTGTCCTCACGCTTGGGTAACGCCCCGCATTGTCGCCGGCGATATGCCCTTCGTCCGAGGCTTCGTGCAGCAATGGCCGATCGCCATCGACATCTCCTGCGATAAAAACGTGTGAGTCGCCAACCTGCATGGTCGTGGGGTCGAAGACCGGTAACCCTTTCGAATCGAGCGGCAGCGTGGTGTGTTCCAGCCCCAACCCGCCCACATTCGGCGTACGGCCGGTCGCGGCGAGTACGTACTCAACGATTTCTGTGCGCTCGCGACCGTCGAGGTCGGTGAACTCTAGTTGTACCCCGTCGTCCACGCGCTGCATGTTTGTCACGCGCGCGCCCGGATCCAGATAGAATTCCTTCGACAGCGTGGTTCTGGCCGAGTCGATCACGACTGGGTCGGAAAGTGGTCCAATCCGCCCGCCGAGACCAAAGATGAAGGTAGTGACCCCTAGTCGGCTGAGTGCTTGGCCCAGCTCCAGACCGATAACGCCAGGGCCGAAGACAGCGGCTGAACGCGGGAGTGTTGTCCACTCGAAGACATCATCGTTCACGACCAGCCGGTCGCCTAATTCGGCAAAAGATTTCGGGTAGCTGGGTGTCGAGCCGGTGGCAATTACTATGCGGCGTGCGTCCACAATCCATTGATCGCCGACCTGCAAGCGATGATTGTCTACAAACCGTGCGTGCCCACGAAGCCGCTGCTCAGCCGGAATGTTTTCCACTGAATCGACAACGAAACCAACGAAACGGTCCCGCTCCCGTTTGACGCGGTCCATCACGGCGGCCCCATCGATATTCAATCCGTTGGGGTTGATACCAAAGTGCGGCGCTTCAGAGACCGCGTGGGCGGCCTCGGCGGCCGCGATCAGCAGTTTGCTCGGCATGCATCCAACGCGGGCGCAAGTCGTACCGTACTCGGTGCCCTCGATCAATACGACGTTGTCGGTGTGGGCTCGGGCTGCCCGAAACGCGTTCATGCCGGCTGAACCGGCCCCAATGATGGCGACGTCGACTTTGCGTGTTTTCATCGTCTCAGCTCCGCTAGGTTGTTAGGCGGCGATTTTCTTGTCCGACTGTAGAAGTCGATCAAGGTTGCCCTTCGCTGCTAACGCGAAGAGATCATCGTGTCCGCCGATGTGCGCACCGTCGATGAAGATCTGCGGTACGGTGTGGGCACCGGACTTCTGGATCATCTCGAGCTCTTTTTCTCGGTCCGCAGTGACGTCGATATCCACATAGGCCACCCCTTTTGCGTCGAGCAGCGCCTTTGCCCGGGCGCAATAACCGCACCAGGATTTTGCATAAATTTCTACGTGGGTCATGATTCTCTCCCGGACTGACGTCGTTACCTCGTTTGAAAGTGATTCGTTGAATTAAGGCTTGATCGACGGAGCCGGCAACTGAGTATCGAATGTTCCTGAGCTCATACTAGCCATGGGGTGGCCATTCCAGCAGTGGGATCGTGCCCATTTGCGCTTAGATGCCCGACATCGCAAGCAGGTTACAAGCACCGCTTCCGTAACGGCCGGGTGGCCACATTCTGGCTATGGGATGTTTCCTACGTCCGCCAAAGAGCGCGACGCACATGTCCAATGAAAAGGATCCGGTGGTGCGACCGTGCTTAGGAAGCGTTCCTGCAAGCGTTCCGCGATGGAGCCGAACTCTTTAAAGCGCGAAGGCTGTGCCCATCGGCCCAGGCCAGATCCTTGTAGTTGAAGCCGCGCACGAGCGTAGGTTTCACCACCTCAAAGTACGGTGAGACGTCGAAGTCACGCGGCGTAAACAGACTGTGGTGCCGAATGTGTAGGAGTTCGCGTTCTGTGTGGCCAGCATGGTGCTGATCGGCACGCCGCTCCACGCATGGGAGCAGCGGGTAGTGTACCGATTGATAGGCCTGGGCAATCAGCGCCGTGCATATGGCACGGGTAGGATCGCCGCTCCCCAGTTCGAGCATGCGCCGGCGAAAACGCACCGGTACGGGCGGCGTCGGAAACAAGTAGCGCAGGAGATCGATAATATTCTTAAGATCGTAAGACTTGCCCAGGCTATCGACCATAAACTGTACCACCGTGTTGCGATCCTCCGGGGTAAGTCGTACCGGACGGACAATGCGGGTGTTGAAATGGGCGTACTTCGATAGCGGCACCGCGATCACGCCTGCTACCAGGTCTGCCTCGATCAATTCGCAGGTTTCACCCTCGCATGCGGAATCTTTAAGGGTATCGCCCACAAACAGGGCCGCGTGCGACCAGGTAGATTGGGTTAGGTACTTGATAGCGGTGCTGAACCGCGAGTTACCCTCTACCAACAACACGTCGCCAGGCTTGAGGATGGCCCTCAGGGTTTCGGCATTATGCACCGAGAACGGCTCATAACGCTTGATCGGCTTGCTGAGATAGACCGCAAGCGCGCGACCGATGGTATGTGTTAGCCAATCAAACATAGCGGGCTCGAGATCCATAGACGCGCAGTTTCCACCTCAGGCCGCCTGATCTACGACCTGCCGAAGTGGCTGGCGGCTGGGTGCGAAATCATCGACCATGATGGCTATAGGTGTCGCCGCGTTGGCCTCGCGTAGTGCGGCGGCCTCATCGGTGTCGATCAGGCCTTGCTTCATCAAGTCGTGGAGCCAAGTCTGGTAGTCCACCATGGGGGGCTGCACGGCGTGTGCGTGGCGGAGCTTGCGCTCGAGCGCGATAGCCATGAGCCCTAACGAAACAAACCAAACCATAATATACTTCCTTTAGTCACGTTCTGATTAAGCTCGCGCCAGAAGAAATTTACCTGTCAAGACACCGCCGGCGCAGATACTAACGGGCCCTAGCTACGCGTGTTTACCCCCTTTCTGCGATCCGAAACGATACAACAGCCCAAAAGACACAACCGGAAATACGTCGAGGTCCTTAAGCTCGTCTTCGAGCCGTTTCTCTTCGCTCGCCAGAAATGCATTCAGCTCAGATGCCCCATGCTCTCTTACAATCTCAGCAAGCAGTCCGCGCACGTTAAGTTCAACCTCGGGTGAACCGTGAAAGGCTACTCCCAGGTCAAAGGTGTAATAGAGGCGTCGATCTGCGCGGGTCGTATTACCCCAACCGATGCCCAGGTACGGGGCAAAGTCATTAAAGCGGAGGCGCGCTCGTGCGGTCAGTAAATCGCTACCGTCGATGGTCACACCATCACTCAGGTCAAGGGTAGTCAGATTGAGCCGGCGCAAAACCGCAGCACTAAGCTCTTCGTCGGAGAGGCTGGTGCTGTCTAGATCGAGTGTCTGTGTCGGCACCGCGTCCACCCGGAGCGTGTGTTGGTTGATTAACACACCGAGGGTTGTGCGAAAGGAACCACCGAAGGGATGCCAATCAAGCAAGAACGAGAAGGACCGAAGTTTCAGGTCAAATCTGTTATTGACGCGCCTCCTGGCACGGTCATCGATGTCACGAAGGCTCTCAAAGCTGATGCGGAAATTGACTTTCGGTGACAGGTTTTTGCTAACCTCCGGGCCAAATCCCAAGGTGCTGCCCCGCTCTAGGAAAACGAAGTCATCGATAAGCGGGACTCCCTGTTGGTGCGGGGGAATAAATATCTCGACCGCAAGCTCTTCCGCGTAGGCCGGTGGCAGAAACAGTGGTGCCACACACCCGATGGTTATAAATCGTCGCAAAATTGAATACGATAAGCGCATGGTAGTGATTCACCGAGTCAAAGTTTGGTTAATCGACCAGATAGCCGAGAATCTAGTGACCACATCACGTCAGGTGGGCAACGACTGCTAGATATAGGTGGCAACTACAACAGTGCCAAGCAATGCGGCAGACAAGCCAAAGACGATCAGTAGACCCAACACAAAAGGAGAAATGTCTTTCACGATAACCTCACGTTAAAAGCGTGGTTGATAGGGTCGCAGCGATGGCGACCATTTCCCCTTAGATGCCCGCCGCCGCCCGCCGGTTACAGCCACCGCTTCCCAATACCTGGGGGCTCGGTTACCCTCGTTGCATGGATGCGGTCCCCAAGCAGCCGCCACCGGGGGGCGAAGACCTGGCAGATGAGCGGCAACTGGTCGCGCGACTGCGGGTTGGCGATGGCGCCAGTTACGAGCAGCTCGTGCGCACCTATGGTGGGCGCCTGCTGGCCGTCGCCCGGCGGCTGGTGCGAAACGAAGAAGACGCGCGCGACTGCGTGCAGGAAGCGTTTCTGCAAGCCTTCCGCAACATCGAAAAATTCGAGCAGCGTGCATCGCTGGGGAGCTGGCTTCATCGCATCGTCGTCAATGCCGCACTCATGAAACTGCGGGCGCGGGCGCGGCGCCCGGAAGCGTCAATCGAGGATTTACTACCGCAGTTCGATGCAGACGGGCAGCGCATCGAGCCCGAGGCCGAGTTGGCCGTATCGCTCGAGTTGCTGGAGCGCAGGGAGGTCCGCGAGGCGGTGCGTCGTGCGATCGATCAACTGCCCGACGGCTATCGTAACGTTTTGCTCATTCGTGACATCGAAGGTTATGACACCGCGGAGACCGCAGCGCTGCTCGGATTGACACCGGGCGCGGTCAAGACCCGCCTGCACCGCGCCCGCACCGCGTTGAAGTCGTTGTTGGCGCCCGTTATTCGGGGAGGAAAACCATGAAAGCCGAAAAAACTGTGTTTAAAAAGTTGAGCGCACTGGCCATGCGCACCATGCCGCTGATGGTCACCTGCCAAGAGCTCGAGGGTTTTATGGTCGATTACCTCGACGGGACACTACCCAGGGCTCAGCGCCGCAAATTTGACCTGCATCTTCGCCTGTGTCCGGACTGTTGGCGTTACCTCGAGGCGTACCAACGGACGATTAGCCTGAGCCAGGCCGCCTGCCGTGACCCCGATGCGCCGGTGCCGGCCGACGTGCCGGAAGAACTTGTGAAAGCGATCCTCGCGGCACGTGAAAAGGATGCCTAAATTCAGGCGCTGCGTCGCCTAGACCCCCGATCAAGTGACATGCCGGCCAACCGCATTCCACTGTCCCGTCTGACTCTGTAACCACCATCGCGCCTCTGGCGTCTAACAATACATAGGCGCCCACCGAGATCCATTGGTTGCGCTTGTTGGCATTGGCTGACCAGCCGTACATCCCGGGTGCCGAATTGTTCGTCGATAGCGGCAAGCACAAATACGCGCTCTGAGAACTGAGGCACAAGACATTTTTTGAGGTAAATGCCTATGAAGCCCTTCACAGGTATCTTGTTGACCGTTGTTGTGCTTCTTGCCGGGTGCGCTACGACGCCAGCCACGGTACGGGCAGCGCCATCCGATTCCGGTTACTACCACGACCGCTACTATCCGCGCCATCACTACGGATTCCGTTACGGACACCGATACCATCCCCATCACCGGCGCTACTTTCCCCGCTACCACCATGGTTTCCGCTACGGACACAGATACCACCCCCGGTACCACTTTAGGTTCCGTCACTAGACCCATGACAACCAAGGGGAATAGGATTTCCCACGCGCGGTCGGATGCGGCGGGTTGTAACCTCGGTACGGCGCCGGGCATCTAAGCAGAGACGGGGGCCGCCGCGTGGTTTGAGAGCGTGATGCGGCGTGCGGCTTCAAGAATTCGTTAACTAATCAACTAACGCAACGTTAATAGGAGATACATCATGAAGATTATTCTTAGCACCACTTTGGCTGCGATACTTGGGCTTGGCTTAGCGACTTCTACGTTCGCTGCCCGAGCGGGCACATTGTCTTATGAAGACCTTTATGCCAAGGCGCAGAGTGAGATAACGAAGCAAATGGGACTCCCCTCACGGTTCACAACGGGCTTTCATAATGCAAAGGGCGTTCTTAATGACAGTAAAGCGGCGCATGAGGCGGGGGACAAAGACAAGGCACGCAAGCTCGCGAAAAAGGCACTGAGGCGGGCGCGGACGGCCCAACACTTCGCTGCTATGGAACGGCGGCAAGAGACAACGCGTTGACGTTGTTGCCGCGCTAGCCCGGGTCTTGTAACCCTGTAACGCGCAGCGCTGAGTATTAAAATCAATGCAAGCCCGATTTGGCCAAGGGCCGAACCGGGCTTGCTATTTAATGGTTACATAAAATCTCATCGCGGCTACCTCCCTATCGAAACAAAAACCGGCTCGGTAACCACCACCACGAGTTTGGCATCTAACGAACAACGCAAAGCAACCAACCGGGGTCCGCACATTGGCCTCGTGCGCTCGCCCATCCGTGCGACCACGAACACAAAGGAGTGAGCCGTCATGAATCAAAATGCATCCGATCGCATTTATCGAGTTGATTTGACTGACGCAGCTGGCGTCGTGCATGCCTCGTTCGAGAAAACGATTCACATCCGTTATAAGATACCTGATTCTGGGGGTTGATTTCTTGAACCTGGGTACGTCAGATTAGTCAAATCAAGTATGGAGATGTCGACAGATACCGCCGGAATCACGCCTAGTCCGCGACCCATGGTGGTCCATCTCTCCGGCAGTCGCCGGGGAACCACTGAAAGGTTGAGCGGCGACACCTTGCGTATCGGCACCGCTGCCGATGCCGAGATTCATTTCCCAGCCGACCGTGAGCCACCTATTTCCCCGCTTCACGCGACCCTGCGAAGGCAGGGGGCTACCTATGAACTGCAGGCGGAGCCGGGTCAACCGGTTTGGGTCAATGGCCAACCGGTGACCCAGGCGACACTAGGGTCCGGCGACGTTGTGCGCATCGGTCAAGGTGGACCGCTGCTGCGTTTTCGTCTCTACAAAGGGGGGTCCAACGCCTACAAGTCGGTGGGCGATAGCCTGTCTGATTGTGTCGACTGCGCAAAGCATGGCGGAAAAACGCCGCTCGACCGAACCGCTATCTTCCTGGCCGGGATGCCTCGCGAGCTAGCCACGCAAACCGCCCCCTGGTTTCGTTCGGTGGTCGTGTTGTTGCTGGTAGTGCTGGGCGCTGGCATCACTATGCTGGCTTGGCGCAGCGTGCAACTGGAACAGCGCCTGGCAAGCGAACGAACGCGTTTGGTGGAAACGTTCGAGCGCTTAGCCACGCTCGAAGCCCGCACCGGCGCGGCCCAGCGAGTGATCTCGGCCGCGACTGGGTCCATCATCTTCATTCAGGGCGCGTACGGATTCGTAGAACCGGAGAGTCGCAAACCACTCCGTTACCTGGGATTGGGGCCGGATGGCCAACCACTTCGTAGCGGGTCCGATGAGCCCTTGATTACGCTTGAGGGTGACGGCCCTATCGTGGAACGCTTCTATACGGGTACTGCGTTCGTTGCCAGTGAAGATGGTTTGTTGCTCACCAATCGTCATGTAGCCATCCCCTGGCGAGACGACGAGTCGGCGCAAGCACTCATTGCACAGGGACTTGTTCCGGTAGCGCAACGGTTTGTTGGTTATTTGGCCGGCATCAAGCAGTCGTTTGATGTAGAGCTCGTGGTCGCGAGTGACGAGGCCGATGTTGCGGTCCTACGCTGCAGCGGTGTCACTGATCTTGCTAAACCGCTTACACTGAGTGAGACGACCCCCCAGCCTGGTGACGAGGTGATCGTGATGGGTTATCCCACCGGTATTCGTGCCCTACTTGCGCGTGCGGACGAGGATTTCGTAAACAAGATTATGAGCGAGGGGCAGCCCGACTTTTGGCATGTTGTTCGTCGCTTGTCGGAGACTGGGCGCATTGCGCCACTCGCTACCCGTGGTATTGTTGGCCAGGTGACCGCGGCTGCGGTGGTGTACGATGCAGAGACCACCAGCGGTGGCAGCGGGGGGCCGGTTATTGGTTTAAACGGCGAGGTCGTGGCAGTAAACACAGCCATTCTGCCCGAATTCGGCGGCTCGAATCTGGGTGTGCCCGTGAAGCGCGCGCGTGAGCTTCTCGCGATCGCGCGCAAACAAGAGAATGCTTATGACTGATAACTGTTTAGAAAAACTCCAAGGGCTAACTCTAGCGCTAGCCCAAGTCTTCATTACATCTGTGGGGATTTCGAAATGAACTTCTGGCGATTCTGGAACGATCTGGACCATTGGAGCAGGGTTGGCCTCACAGTTGTCGCCGCAATCGTCATATTCACGGCCATCTTGGTGTTTGTGTTCTAACGATTTGCCCAACCTCAATCGGTTGTACTCCATTTCGTCTCGCCGGCGAATCGCTCCACGAGAAAGTCGATGAACACCCGAACCTTAGGCGGGAGGTGGCGTTGATGCGGGTACAAGGCATACAACGGAGTATCTTTAGGGATAATCTGAAACTCGGGAAGAACCTCAAGCAACCGGCCTTCTCCCAGCTCAACCCCGACTAGCCACGCTGGCAGCAAGATCAGGCCGAGCCCAGCCATCGCTGCGGCAACCAAAGACTCGCCATCATCCGCAAAAAGACTTCCCGAAACGCGAACGTTCAGCGTACCTTTGCCTAGACGGAAACTCCATACATTGCTTCCCGCATGCGTTCTGAACGTCAAGCAGTTGTGATTTGCCAAGTCGGCGGGTACTTGTGGCGTGCCGGCCTTCTACAAGTAAGCCGGACTGGCGCAGACAATCCGGCGACCCGGTCCGATTTTGCGCGCAACTAAACTCGAATCACGAGGCCGACCTACCCTTATGGC
>LXTK01000196.1 GCA_001643475.1 Proteobacteria bacterium SPGG2
CCCCAAAGGTCGATGGGGTTGTCGCTCACCGTGCGTACGGTCAGCCCACTGAACGTGGTGGTGCCGATGGTTTGGGTCTGCAAGTTGTTATTGGTCACGGTTGTGTGGTTGCCGCTGGCAATTCCCTTCTGGTCCCAAATGCCATAGAAGCTTTGCACTTGTTGTGGCGGGGTGGAAGAGTTATCGCCCGTCTCCATGTATTGTCCGGTACCAAAGAACACCATGAAGCCACCTTCCCCATCTGGGTGCTGGCTCACCTGTGGCCGCACCGTAATCGGTTGCGGGACGTTGCTCGCATCTTTGGCGATAAAAAGTGGCTTCGGAGTGGGGCCGGCGGCCGGGGCCACGTCCCAGCTATTGGGATTGCTGTCTTGGACGTCGAACTTCCACATGTTGCCCTGCAGGTCGCCGGCGTAGATGAGGTCKGTGATGAAGTCGCCATCGACATCKACCGCGGCCGGTGACGTCAAACCGTTAGGGGTGGTGCCATCCAAAGACTGTGCCACGCCATGCTGGGTGTTGATCTTTTTGATTAACGTGCCAGTTTCGATGTCGATGATGTAGAGCGCCGCCTCACCAAGGAAACTCTGGTTGCCGTCGTTCTCGGTGTTGTTATAACCGTTACCGATAATTACCGCCCATTGGCCGTTTTGCATCTTGGCGATGGTGGCTTCACTGAAGGTGTAACCTAGATCGGCATCGTTAGCGTCGGTGAACTCCCACGTAACGATACTCCCGGCGTCGGCCTCGCTAAAAGCGCTGGGGTCGGTGATGTCCAGCGCAAAGATGCCTTGGCCACCAGCACGCAGCGTGCCGACGATCACGGTGTGCCAGGCACCGTTGTAGAACGCGTCACCGGCGGTTGATGATCCATCTACAAAGTATTGATGTAGATAGCCTGAATCGGTTAGCGCGCTCAGGTTCGAATAGAGCTTGGACGGAACGAAAGCGATTTTTTCTTCTGCGGTGTCGGCATCGAAACCGTGCAACATGCCATCGTTGGCGCCAACATAAACCATAGGCGTACGGGCATTCTGGTTTATGCGGAATAGTGAATACGGCACGCTCTCGATCGTATCTGAGTAGAGGAACGGCGGTGCACCGACGAACACGGGGGCGGAGTTAACGATGTCGCCGAGCTTGAAGTTGTTTTTACGAACGCGAAAGTTGTAAGGCGACGTGCTTTCATTGCTGGTATCGCCGCGGAGATAATTGATCCGCTGCGGCCCAAATCCGTCCACCGTACCACCGGCGTTGGTGTTGAGCGCAGTTTGTTGGGCGCCCGATAGATTCGTCCAGCGAAACGGCACGCCAGTTGTGCCATCCGAAGTAATAATTGTACGGTTGGTGTTCCAACCGCCGAAGTCTGCTTGAGTCTTTAGCAGGCCTCCGGCATCCCACAAGATCGTTCCCAGACTGCCATCGGGGTTAATCGGAATAGCGCGTAGCTGCCCGCTCCACTCACCGCTGTTAAAACGCGCCTGAAAGATCCGTGTGTCGGTGCTGAGCGAGGCCGAGTTGAGCGCAACCGCAGCGGCAGAACCCGTGCGATCGGTGATGTTGGCAATGGCATTCGATAGGTTGACGCTGAGGTCGCTGGGGTTTTGGGCACCGAGGAACAGGCCGCGACCGTTATAGGCAGCATGCCAAAGATCGTCGATTCGGCGGGCGTTCTGCTGCGCGGAGGAGCCCGAGAAAGGGTTGGTCCAGCTAAAGCTGGGGTCGTTCGGATCGGTATCGGTGAGATCAGCCGGCGTCTTATCACCGAAGGGGTCTAACTCGCCGGTCACTCCGAACGCCACCGTGTAGGTGACCATGTGTTGGTGGCTGGCATTGTCCACACCACCAGTGACGGGCACCTGGTTGGCGAGCGTCGCACTTAGATCACGTTCGTAATAGTGCATGGCAACGTCTGCCAACGTGTCGCTGACCGCATCCGCATACGGGGGGCCATCAAAGGCGGTGTTGGCATCGCCATCTTTGTTGCCGAGAGAGGGGCTGCTGCCGTTGTAGAAACCGTCGGTCATCAGAACCGTAAAGTTCTGCTGACAGGTGCCACCCGAGGCCGCGGGCAATATCGGACAACCGGATCCGCTGACGCCAAAGAGGTTGCCGCTGGCGCATTCGTAATAACGCCCGACATCGCGCAGGTTCTGTCTCAGTGGCGTACCGTTGCTTGACTGAGTGTTATAGAGACTGTCTATAAGGGTTCTTTTGTTGCCACTGGCCGGATCCGTGTTCATGCTGGCGATCGGTATATTATTGACGCCGCTATTGTTGTGCAGGGTGGCATAACCCATGCGCGCATTGTTTGCGCCACTAATGACATTGCCAATGGCATTTTTCGCCGTCGCCTCACGCCGACGATAGTAAGAAAACCAATTGGCAAAATTCTGAATCTCCTCGGCGTAGGCACAGGCGATCGGGTTGGTGCAGTCCGAGCGATCACCACTTACGTGCGCAAATGGCGCGTTCGCGGCCTTAATCTCGACCCGGGTATGTAGATCCGTCGAATCGACGACGCCATCGCTGTTCGAATCGGTCCAGGTATAGTATCGGGCCGGGTAGTAGTTWGTSACCGAGAYGTCTACSSTGCCGCTCGTCGTTYGYGGCACGTTGTCCGCTGTCCAACTTATGTTCGTGGTGAGGTCGACGGTGGCGCTGCCGGTATTAAACGGATCGAGCGGGGCCGCGGCAGGATYGATGTTAGCAAAAGGTGTACCCGAACTGTCGACGCCTGGCCACGGGTTATAGGTGACCTCCGGGTTGTAGTACATGACGTTGTAGCCGGAGAATCGGCCGCGCCASACCCCATACGYATCYGTYGGCATGTTTGAGGTGACCTGCACCGCCTCCTCACTCGGGAGGATGCGCCCATTGCTGCTGCTCCAGSCGTAGTTGTTATCGGCGCCGGGCAGGACATAGCTATAGGTGGTGGTTYGGTCGGCGCCGACGAGCTCGATKCGGCCCTGRTTGCCAAGGGTCATGATGTCCCAATCCATGCTGCCGGAATCATCGGATAAGAAAAAAACATTTGGCTCGACAGATGTGCCAAGAAACAGAGGCGAGGTGGAGAGTGATAGCTGGCCCGCGAGGCTTGGTTGCGTTAGCGACAATAGCAGCGCGACCCCGAGGGTTATCCACAGCCGAGATAAGGGAACGGCATGAACTGACTCGTTCTTGGTAAGCCTCAGGTGTCCGCGCTGTTGCATTGCTTGGCGTACCATTTCAAACACCTTTCGGCCAGTGGGCGTGATACTGTGCATGTCGTAACTATCGAGCCGCGTCAAAAGCGTTTTTCATAGACCGACTGGATCATGGCCACCGTGGCGCCAGTTCTACCGCTAGCGCGCGCGGTCACGCGGAATACATTCTTGCCGCTGGCCTTGTAGTTGGCAGGTAGCACCAGGCTGCCGTTATTATCGGGAACCGCCCCCAGGTCCTCGATGATGTAGACGGGTTGCGTGCTTACGTTGTTCAACACGGGGTAACTGAATAGATCGCCGCTTGACCATACACCAGTGGTGTTGTCCCAAACCGGGGAACTGGTGGCGGAGGGCAAATGTAGTCCGTCGTTCGTAACGGTGGGATCAAACACCGGTTTGTTCATCTGGCTGCCGATCCAAATCTCACCCGCCACCAGCGCTGACTCGGCGGTCTGGAAGGCGACGTTTTTGTCACTCATGTTGCCGGACATCTTCTGTTCCAATGCGGCCGTCGTCATCGACGTCACACCGATGAGACTTAGTATGAGCAAGAAGGTCATGGCCATGATTAGCACGGTGCCGCCTTCAGTGGGTCGTGACTGCCTTAGACGATTCATGGGTAGCATGATGGTCTCCTAATTCCGTAGTGAGACGGTTGAGGTAAAAACTCGACGCTGACGATGGTCGTTAAATGGGCCTAACGTGGCGCCGTCAAACACGTATGTGGCTCTGTCCAACTCCGTATCGACGTTATGGGGAGTGCGCACAAGCAAGCCGACTCGCAGTGTTGCTACCCTGGACCAATCGGTGACCATATCGGCCTTGCCATAGATATCCACGGCAGTGTCATTGTCCGTATCCTCGCCATAAGACACCTGCATGCTCTCCACGCTATCCACGAGCTCTTCCGATACCAATACACCCTGGCGCAGTCGTTTGCGAAACAAGGCGGGGGGGTTGTTGGGGTCGTTGTTCTGCCTACCGATGTAGTACACATGGGTTTCCAACTTGAGAATCTCGGCATCATCGGCGTAGGTCTTCGATAAGTCCTGCGTGGCATTGCCCGGGCCCTGGGAGACGGCACCAATGTTGTGGTTTAGCGTACCGGTGGTATCTGGATCCGTAGGGCCGGTGATCTGAAACATGTCGGCGCTTTTACAGTCGGAGACGATGACGATATCGTTCACGAATAGTCCGCTGCCCAGGTCGAGGTGCAAGGCAGCGGAGGGCGTGGGCATGTGGGGCGGTTGTACCTTGTGCGTGGCATCGGATCCACGCCGAATGACCAGGACATCGGAATTCGGTACGACTTCGCCGTCTGTAAAGTAGTTGGCCGGTAGCGGCGGATTCCAATCCGTGATGCCGGTTCCACTACCGCTATAGGCATGACCGTTAATGAATTGCCCGAGAACAAAGTCGGTCGCATAGTCGGTCGGGTTGTTGAGGTGGTTGGTGAGTGGGGTGGAGTTTCGCAAGCACGACATATAGCCGGCCATGCGTGCGTCCCAAGTGAGGAAGTGCATGCCAAAGCGGCCATTTTCCTGCACCCGTGAAAGACCGTCGGTAAACTGGTAGGTGGCGCGGCTGGTAGCAAAGACTTGGGCGACTGCGGCCAGGAGGATGAGGCCAATGGTCATGGCGATCATGACTTCAACGAGCGTGAAACCTTGTCGATGGACAGGGTTTCGGCAATCGCTTATGCGTTGCGGTAGTGAGTGTTTACCGGCCTGGCTTGGGGGCCCTGTGATGTAGCCCACACGTGACATTGTTGCGCCTCCTGCGCCCCCCCCCCGACCAGCTTCATGCTGGTGTCTCGCTCGATACCTTAAGCTATCTGCGGCAATGGAAAGAGGACAAAGAAAGGCGTCGTTTGCGGGAGAGCGGAAGAGAGGATGCTTGAGCAACAGCGACTCTCTTTGGCCGATCGCATAAAAAGCGTATCTCCTGCAGCCCCTCTACCGTCGTCTTTCGACCCTAGGCAGGTAGCTTTGCGTCCCACCCTTTCGGGATGGTTTGCCTTTGTGGGAAACACCAGTCCTGGTTGCGACGTTGCCGAGAACTACTGCTTCTCCGTATCGGCATTGCGCCGACAACTACATGGTCAGTTGTGCTCGAAACACAAACCATGCAACCTTTTATATAGACGGGTTAAT
>LXTK01000213.1 GCA_001643475.1 Proteobacteria bacterium SPGG2
AGGCAGCGGCGCGCAGGGAAAGTCGTGGTGCCCACTCGCGGCCGGATTATCCAAAACGTGACGACAAGAACTAGCTCAAGCACACGCTATTCACGAAAGAAGGGCGCACGCTCGACTACAAACCGGTGCGGGTGAAACCGTTAACGGTAGAGTCTTTCCCACCCAAGGAACGGGTGTATTGACCGGTAGTGCGCAAACGAAGAGGATCTAAGCGATGGCGCTAAAGTTCCGAATCTATAGATACAACCCTGAGACCGATCAGCGGCCGCACATTCAAAAACATGAGCTGGATGATGACTGCGGTGCCGTCATGCTGTTAGACGCGCTACTTCTGATTAAGGAACAGGATGATAGTTTGAGCTTCAGGCGTTCTTGCCGAGAAGGCGTTTGTGGCTCCGACGCGATGAACATTAATGGGCGCAACGGTCTGGCTTGCATAATGCCGCTGAGGGACTTGAAGCAACCAATCGATATTTGTCCATTACCGGGCTTGCCGGTGATCCGCGATCTTGTGGTTGATTTGACCCAGTTCTACAASCAGTATCGGGCGGTTAAGCCGTGGTTGATCAACAATGATCCCGAACCTGAGATCGAACGTCTGCAGACACCACAGGAACGTGAGCGCTTGGATGGATTATACGAATGCATTTTGTGCGCGTGTTGTTCCACGGCATGYCCGTCGTTTTGGTGGAATCCGGACCRATTTCTRGGGCCTGCAGCATTRCTGCAGGCTTGGCGTTTTCTGGCAGATAGTCGTGACCAGGCTACCGGYGAACGTCTGGACGACCTYGAAGATCCGTATCGCCTGTTTCGGTGCCATACCATTATGAATTGTACCGACGTCTGTCCCAAAGACCTGAATCCTACCCGYGCYATTGGTGARATTAAACAAATGCTCGYCAAGCGGGTGCTGTGAGTGGTGACGAGGATCTACGCCGTCTTCGTTGGCGTTGCCGCCGTGGTCTACTCGAATTGGATTTGATTCTGCTTCGGTTCGTCGATGAATGCTATCCGGTGTTGACGGAAGTAGAACAATCTGGATTTCAAGAACTCCTGTCCTTACCGGATGCTACCTTGCTTGACTACCTCGCTGGGCGGGATAAACCAGCCGACAAGGCGTTGAGAGAGATTGTCAGAAAGATTCGATAGCACGCTGATTTTTGACGTTGGGGTATCCCCCGCATTCGCCTGGGTTATGGCTGTACTACACATTGGGGCAATGGTGATGGCATGTCTTTTGCCGATCAGTATTATGATTCGCCTAAGCTTGCTTGCACTGCTCATCGCGAGCGTCGTTCATATCCTGCTGACGCATGCTTTGCGGCGTGCTCCCCGTGCCATACGCAAGGTGGTGTTCGAGGATGATGGTGATTGGGTGCTGGAGATGCAAAACGAAGAGTCATTGGGACCATGTCGTCTTTGTAGTCGCTTTGTACACCGTTGGCTGGTAATGCTGCAACTACGATGCCCACAGGGACGTCTACCGATCAGCCTGGTCGTGGCTGCCGATGCCGTGAACACCGATGCATTTAGGCGTTTACGCGCGCGACTGAGTTCGCTAGGTCTGACGGAATAAGCACCGTATCATGCGGCGGCGTATCCGAATCGAGGGTTGGATAATCACGTGTAAAGTGTAAACCGCGACTCTCGCGACGTGCCAGTGCCGATCGAACGATAAGCTCTGCGACTAAGACCAGATTACGCAATTCGATAAGGTCAGCGTTAACTTTGAAGTTACTGTAGTACTCACGGATTTCCTCTTTTAGTAGATCAATACGGTGTTGGGCGCGTTGCAATCTCTTCGTGGTACGCACAATACCGATGTAGTCCCACATAAACTGACGTAGCTCCGCCCAATTGTGAGACACAACAATGCGCTCGTCAGCATCAGTGACTCGACTCTCATCCCAGGACGGTAACGACTGCCGATCAGCCGTGCGCTGTTGTAGCCGGCGCTTGAGGTCACTGGCGGCCGAATGTGCCATGACGACACACTCGAGTAGCGAGTTGCTGGCTAAGCGGTTGGCACCGTGTAGCCCGGTGAAGGTACATTCTCCAATAGCATGCAGGCCATCTAAATCAGTTTGACCCTTGAGATCGGTCATAATACCACCGCAGGTGTAGTGGGCGGCTGGGACCACTGGCAGAGGTTCGCGTGTCATGTCATAACCGAACTGCAGACAACGTCGGTAAATGTTTGGAAAATGAGTGGTAATAAAGTCAGCTGGCTTGTGGCTGATGTCTAGCAAGACGTGATCTAGACCGCCTCGCTTCATTTCGTAGTCGATGGCGCGAGCGACGATGTCGCGTGCGGCCAGTTCGCCGCGGTCATCGTAGGTATGCATAAACGCCTGGCCATCCGGCAACAATAGACGGCCGCCTTCGCCACGAACTGCCTCGGAGATCAAAAATGATTTGGCTTGCGGATGGTAAAGACAAGTCGGATGAAACTGCATGAACTCCATATTGGCAACGCGGCAACCGGCTCGCCACGCCATCGCAATACCATCTCCGGTGCTGGTGTCGGGGTTGCTGGTGTAGAGGTAAACCTTGGAAGCACCGCCGGTGGCGAGGGTAAGCTCTTGGGCCGAGAAGGTGCGGATTGCGCCAGTCGATTTTTCGAACGCATGAAGGCCTAGACATCGGTCTGGATCACCGAAACCTAGCTTGTGGCGCGTGATTAGGTCGATGGCGATTAAATTCTCATGCACCTGAATGCGGGGGTGATTACGAACCCGTGCTGCTAGGTTGTTCTCGATCGCCTGGCCGGTGGCATCGGCGGCGTGAAACACACGCCGACGACTGTGCCCACCTTCTTGGGTGAGATGATAATTGACCGCGCCTTGCTGGGACTCGTCCTGCTGAGTGAAAGGTACACCTTGATCGATAAGCCAGCGGATTGCCTCGTAGCCATGGCGCACCACATACTCCACTGTCTCTCGACGACACAGGCCGGCACCTGCAACGAGCGTGTCATCGATATGAGCGGTTAGCTCAGCCGCGTCGTTGCTCATAACCGCGGCGATGCCGCCTTGGGCATAGAGGCTGGCACCTTCGGTAAGCTCGGCCTTGGTGACGATCGCTACGTCAGCATGGTCTGCTAACTGCAGCGCCAGGCTCAGCGCCGCCACGCCGCCTCCGACGATCAGGACATCAGACGACGCTTGGGTTGGCATGGATTGGCTCTTGCGAGGGGGAGAAAGCGAAAACGCCATTTTTACGGTATCCTATCACATGTGTCGGACCAGTCTACGCTGACTGGAATCTCACGCATGCGAGCAGTGGCGGTGCTATGGGGGCGAGATTTCAACGTTATCCGGGGCCATCGCGGCCGAACTTTAGCCATGTAATACGGTCAGTTAAAGGTAACGCACTGCGTTGCCGGCGGCAGAACATGGGAGTTTGCTAGTGGGCGTACGCAGTGAGGATCAGGGCCTTGTGGGCAGAGTCCAGCGCGGAGAAAAGGCCGCGTTCGACCTGTTGGTACTAAAGTACCAACACAAGGTCGGCAAATTGATAGGGCGCTATGTTTTTGACCGAACCGAAGTGGAAGATATTACGCAGGAGGTCTTCATTAAGGCCTACCGTGCATTATCAGGTTTTCGAGGGGATAGCGCCTTCTATACATGGCTCTACCGTATTGCCGTGAATACCGCCAAGAATTACCTCGAGGCGCAGGCTCGTCGGCCACCGAGTACCGATCTCGGGGTCGAAGGTCTAGAGACGTCCGATGTGGCGGACAACCTGCGAGATGTGGCGACACCGGAACGCCGCATGTTGGCGAATGAGATCGCTGCGACCGTGAATGGAACAATCCAGTCTTTGCCGGTGGATCTCCGTATCGCCGTTACATTACGTGATATCGACGGGCTCAGTTACGATGAGATCGCACACGTTATGGAGTGCCCGATTGGGACGGTCCGTTCTCGCATTTTTCGCGCACGTGAAGCAATAGAGCGAGAACTAAAACCCTTGTTGGAAAGGTGATTTTGACTATTATCGATTTTTGAGAAACGGGGTGGTGCTTAGATGAAAGAAAAGCTGTCGGCGATGATGGATGGTGAGCTCAGCGAGCATGAGCAGGCGTGCGTGCTGGCAGAGCTGTCGCGGGATCCCGAGCTTAAGAAAACATGGGAACGATTTCAGATCATACGCGCTGCGCTAAGCAAGGAGTTGGACGCAGTCGTATCTGTCGACCTCGGGAATCGAATCGCCGAGGGCATTCGTGAACTACCGCCGTTTGTCTCGGATCGGAAATTCCCACGACAGTGGCGCCCGGCCACGCGTTGGGTGAGCACAATGGCGTTGGCAGCCTCAGTAGCAGTGGTAGCTATCACCGGCGTACGGTGGTTTTCGTCAAATGAGTCACAACCTGCGCCTGAACAGATAGCGGTAGCGCCAGGGCAACAGCCTGATTTTATTCGTGCCGGTTTAACCCGCTGGGACACGGTCAAACCTGAACACGCAAAATTACTGAACACTTACCTGATCGAACATCATGAATTCACACCGACGACCAGTATGAGTGGCGTAATGTCGTATGGGCGCTTCGTCGGTTACGACAGCCCATGAGATTGATCGATCTTCGCAATCCCGCCTTCTTTCTCGCTCTCCTAGCATTTAGCTCTGCCGCAACTGCCGGGGATGAGGCCTACAGCTGGCTCATGAAAATGAGTCAAGCTACGCGGACGCTGAATTACGATGGGACGTTTGTCTATCAGCATGGTGACCAACTCGAGGCGATGCGTATCATTCACGCCGTACGTGATGGTTCGGTCCGAGAACGACTAGTATCGTTGAATGGTTCAGCCCGAGAAGTAATTCGTGACGAGAAACGGGTCATCTGCTACCTGCCCGATCGGAAGTCTATAATCGTCGAGCATCGTTTTCTGGGTCGTGATAAGAGTTTTCCAGTTGTCCTGCCAGAAAGTGTTAAGGTTCTAAACAAGAATTACGTAATTCGGCTGGGCGCAGCGGGGCGGGTGTCGGGTCGTGATGCCCAGGTTGTTATCATCAGGCCGCGCGACCAGTATCGCTACGGCTACCACTTGTGGGCACACAAAGAAACTGGTTTGTTGTTGAAAGCTGACTTGGTAGATCATATGGGTAAGACCCTAGAGCAGTTTATGTTCACGCAAGTCAAGATCGGTCATGTGATCGATGCGGCTGATTTGCAGCCGGCAATGGCGGTCGATGATATGGCTTGGTATGTAGGTAAGACCATGGATGACGTCACCGTCCAGCCGGCCAAGGGTTGGATCGTATCAAAGGTTCCTGCTGGCTTCGTGCTGTCGAATCATATGATGCGTAAGACACCTGGCCACAGTAACCCAGTAGAACATC
>LXTK01000099.1 GCA_001643475.1 Proteobacteria bacterium SPGG2
TCGGAAGGTCTTAGCGGCGGAAATGGTAGCCGGTGATTATAGCCGCGTCGAGTCAGATGCGTTGGCACAAGTGGCAGCGGGGGCGCACATGCTCGATGTGAATGCCGGTATACCGCTTGCAGATGAACCGAAAATACTGGCCGAGGCGGTGCAACTCGTGCAATCGATTACTGACGTACCACTTTCAATCGACTCCTCCATTGTGGCGGCCCTTGAAGCTGGACTTTCGGTGTATAAAGGTAAAGCATTGGTTAACTCGGTAACCGGCGAAGAAGAGCGTCTGGAATCGGTATTTCCGTTGGTAAAAAAATACGGCGCGGCTGTGGTTGCTATCTCTAATGATGAAACTGGTATCTCTGAGGACCCAGATGTGCGATTCGCGGTTGCGAAAAAGATTGTTGAGCGCGCGGCTGATTATGGTATTCCAGCACACGATGTCGTTGTGGATCCCTTGGTGATGCCGATCGGTGCTATAGGATCTGCTGGCAAACAGGTGTTTCAGATCGTTCAACGATTGCGTACTGAACTTCACGTCAACACCACCTGCGGCGCATCGAACATCAGCTTCGGGCTGCCCAATCGCAATGGTTTGAATGCGGCGTTCTTAAGTATGGCGGCGGGCGCCGGCATGACCTCGGCCATCACTAGTCCACTACATACTGAGGTGATTCAGGCGGTCATGGGGGCTGATGTCATGCTCGATCAAGATCCGGAGTGCCGGCGCTGGATCAAACGTTTTCGCGAACTTACTGTGGCGGAGGCTGACGGCACTCGGCGTCGACGCGGTGGCCGACGTCGTGGCGCCTAAGACAGCTCTCGTTGTATTTACACCCTCGGGTCGACGCGACCGGTTTCCGGTCGGTACACCTTTGTTGCAGGCGGCGCGCGCCCTAGGTGTGGATATCGATTCGGTTTGCGGCGGGCGCGGTATTTGCGGGCGCTGTCAGATTTTGTTGAGCGAAGGCGAGTTCGCGAAACACGGGGTCACATCACGCGCCTCACATCTGTCACCATTCAGTGATGTGGAACGTGTTTACGCGGCCGCTAATGGTCTTGAGGAGGGGCGCCGTCTTAGCTGTTCGACGCAAGTACTCGGCGATGTCGTGATCGATGTGCCGCCCGATAGTCAAGTGCACCGGCAAGTGATCCGCAAACGAGTCGAGGTCCACACTATTGAACTCGATCCCGTGGTGCGCCTGCACTACGTAGAAGTACAACAACCTAACATGCACGAGCCGGCCGGCGACTTGCAACGCGTGCAAGAAGCGTTGGAGTTCGAGTGGCAACTCACCGATTTGCGCTGTGACGTGCGGGTTCTGCAACATCTTCAAGAGGCCTTACGTGGCGGCGGATGGAAAGTGACGGTAGCGGTGCACGATGGCAGTCAGATCATCGCCGTCTGGCCAGAATTCCGGGATAAGATCTATGGGCTTGCGGTAGACGTGGGCTCAACCACTATTGCGGCGCACCTATGTGACCTTGCGAGTGGGGAAGTTGTTGCCGCGGCTGGTGTCATGAATCCACAGATTCGGTTTGGCGAAGATCTGATGAGTCGCGTGTCCTACTTGATGATGAATCCAGGCGGCGACAAGGAGATGACCCGTGTAGTGCGGGCGGCAATCCATGATTTGGTGGCTAGCGTCGCCGCCGAGGCGGATATCGCTGCCGCCGACATTTTGGAGCTCACATTTGTCGGCAATCCCATCATGCAGCACCTATTGCTAGGTATTAGTCCCATTGAGCTTGGCGGTGCACCGTTCGCGTTGGCCAGCGACCACTCGATTACACTTTGGGCGACGGAACTGGATTTGGAGGTCCACCCAAACGCGCGTATCTACGTCTTACCATGTATTGGCGGCCATGTTGGGGCAGATACGGCGGGTGTTGTCTTGTCCGAGGCACCCTATCTGCGCGATGAGATCACGCTAATCGTAGATATAGGCACGAACGCCGAAATCGTCCTCGGCAATCGTGAGCGGTTGTTGGCAGCCTCTAGCCCGACCGGTCCGGCTTTCGAAGGAGCGCAAATAAGTAGTGGGCAACGCGCGGCACCGGGGGCAGTGGAACGGGTGCGTATCGATCGAACCAGTCTTGAGCCACGATTTAAGGTAATCGGTTGCGATCTGTGGTCGGATGAACCTGAGTTTGGCGATGCGGTGAGTACAGTTGGCATTTCTGGTATTTGCGGCTCTGGCATCATCGAGGCGATTGCTGAGATGTATCTCGCAGGGATACTTAACCGGGATGGGCTGATAAACGGGGAGCTAGTGAAACGCAGCGCACATATTGTTGCCGACGGCCGCACGTTTTCGTACGTGCTACATGATGGTAAAGTTAAGCTCCGCATTACCCAGAACGACGTACGCGCAATCCAGTTGGCAAAAGCGGCGTTGTATGCCGGTGCCCGGCTACTTATGGACAAGCTAGGCGTAGATAGTGTCGATCGTATTCGCCTGGCGGGTGCCTTTGGTAGCCACATCGATGTCATGTATGCCATGGTGCTGGGCCTCATACCGGATTGTGATTTGAAGCACGTCGATGCGGCCGGGAACGCGGCTGGCACGGGGGCGCGGATCGCGTTATTGGATCGAAAGGCACGACCGGAGATAGAACAAGTGGTGCGCGACATCCACAAGGTCGAGACTGCGGTGGAGCCGCGTTTTCAGGAACACTTCGTCGACGCTATGGCGATACCGCACAAGACGGCAGCGTACCCCAACCTGGCGAAAGCAATCGAATTGCCACAGGAAAAGCCGACGAGTGGGGAGCAGCCCGACCATAGGACTAGGCGAAGACGCAAGCGTGCGCAGCGGCAGCGCAACTGACTCTCGAAAAAAAGCCATTGTGATATGGTGAGCGGTCCGACGTACTCAGGACCGGCACGCAGTGGTAGAAGAACACAGCGAGGGGCGAGATGAATAACGAAGTCATTATTACGTGTGCGGTGACCGGAGCCGGCGATACGGTTGGCAAACATCCTGCGATTCCAATTACGCCCAAGCAGATCGCAGAAGCGGCGATCGAAGCGGCTAAGGCCGGTGCGGGTATTGCTCATTGCCACGTGCGTGACCCCGAAACCGGTAAGGGTGCGCGCGATCCTGCACTCTATCGAGAAGTTGTCGAGCGCATCCGCGAATCCGATACGGATGTCGTCATCAACCTTACCTCGGGTATGGGTGGCGACCTTCAAATAGGCCCCGACGACAACCCCATGGACTTTGGCCCGGATACTGATCTTGTTGGACCGCTAGAACGTTTAGCGCATGTTGAACAGCTATTGCCCGAGATCTGTTCGCTTGATTGTGGTTCATTGAACTTCAGCGATAGCAACATGCTGTATGTGTCGACGCCGGATATGTTGCGTGCAGGCGCCAAGCACATCCGGGAGTTGGGCGTTAAGCCGGAGCTCGAGATTTTTGATACCGGCCAGTTGTGGTTTACCACACGTCTGTACCAGGAAGGACTTCTCGATGACCCGCCATTGTACCAGCTCTGTCATGGTATCCCCTGGGGCGCGCCGCCAGCTGTCGGTGTGCTGAAGGCATTTGTCGAGCAGTTACCAGCCGGTGCTAACTGGAGCGCGTTCGCGCTCGGGCGCAATCAAATGCCGTTTGTAGCGCTGGCGGTGTTGTTAGGAGGTAATGTGCGTGTAGGTTTGGAGGACAACCTCTACCTCGAGAAAGGGGTGTTTGCCAGCAATGCTCAGTTGGTCGAGAAAGCACGCAAAATCATCGAACTGATGGGTGCGCGC
>LXTK01000191.1 GCA_001643475.1 Proteobacteria bacterium SPGG2
TAGACTCAATCCACTGGGCAAGGTACCGACGCTCGAGTTGGATGACGGGAGTGCATTATTCGATTCACCCGTAATCATTGAATATTTGAATAGCCTAAAGGGTGAGAGTCTCTTGCCGGCCTCGGGCGAAACCCGTTGGCAGGTACTGCGCTGGCAGGCATTGGGCGATGGAATCCTCGATGCCGCGGTAGTGCGTTTATTAGAAACGCGTCGACCCGAAGAGTTGCAATCGAGTGCGACCATTTCACATCAAGAATCTAAGGTAGCACGCGCGCTCGAGTTTATAGACAAAGCCGATAAGGGAGAGCATTACTTTGTGGATGGCCGTTTTACATTGGCCGACCTTACGATTGGCGTTGCCCTGGAGTATGTAGACTTTCGTTATCCACACAATTGGCGCGAACAGTTTCCGCGCATCGCGTTAAGGCTTGCGGGCTTAAGTACTCGTCCATCATTTGCCGAAACAGTGCCGCCGGGTATGGAGCGCGCGGTAGATGTACCGCATTAAATCAGGGGGCTCTTTGACTAAGGGTCATTCGCTGCTCTACTGACCCAGACAACCTCATGGAAGCTGCGTTAATCCTAATCATTTCACTGGTCGTTATATGTGTCGGGGCTGAAGTCTTTACCAATGCGCTAGAGCACCTGGGGCAGCGGCTTAAGATTTCAGAAGGCGTAACCGGTTCCATTTTTGCAGCCATCGCGACGGCCTTGCCGGAGACCATGGTTCCCATCGTCGCCGTGCTTGGCGCCAGCGCAGCACTAGAGGTACGCGAAGACGTTGCCATTGGCGCCATACTGGGGGCACCACTGATGTTATCGACGATCGCCTTTTGCTTGATGGGCTTATTCGCGGGCCGCAAGAGAGGATGGAGCGACGCCCTACGGCCCGAGCGTACCGGTCTTACCCGCGATCTCTCATGGTTTCTAATGGTCTTCGGCCTGGCCACCATCGCCTTGTTCATACCAAGCACCGCGGCATTGTTGCGGGCATCAATTGTGTTGGCGTTGGTGATCATGTACTTCCTCTATCTCATGCTGACCATACGGGCATCGGCCCGCTTGGTTCAGGATGGTCACGCGACCGAAGCCGATCACCCATTGTATTTTGTTCACTACCCGCAAAAGATTGGTGTGTCATTGCCGGACAACATGGTCTTCATCGTTGCCCAGTTGGCGGCTGGGTTTGGGTTGATTGTTGTGGGTGCGAGCGGGTTCGTACACGGCGTCGATATGCTATCTACGCAGATTGGCGTATCCGCGCTCATTGTTTCGTTGTTGGTTATTCCGGTGGCGACCGAATTACCGGAAAAGGTCAATAGCATCCTTTGGATCCGGCGCCGTCGCGATACGCTGGCGTTCGGTAACATCACTGGCGCGATGGTATTCCAAGGCAGTCTGTTGCCGGCCTTAGGTATTGTACTTACACCCTGGGAAGCGCGACCCGAGATCCTATTTGGGGCCGGCTTAACATTGGCAGCCACTACATACCTACTTATACTCAAACGTCGCTCGGTCCTCCGACCCTATCATTTGACTGTGAACGGACTGTTTTATCTTACCTATCTGCTGCTTATAGCGCTCTAGACGGCTCGGTGGGTACTATCTCGTAGTCGCCAGGTTTAACGATGTCACATACCGAGAATATTTACGCCGTGATGGGTAATCCCGTCCGGCACAGCAAGTCGCCGGCGATTCATAGGGAGTTTGCGCGGCAGCGTGCGATTGCTTTGGAATATAGTGCAATACACGTAGAGCTCGGTGGGTTCGAATCGGCACTGCGCGCATTCCGCGAAAATGGAGGGCGCGGCTTGAATATTACCGTTCCTTTCAAACTTGAGGCCTATCAGCTCGCGGATCGTCATAGCGCGCGTGCTGAACAGGCCGGGGCCGTGAACACTTTGAGGTTCGAAGACGACGGTAGCGCCTATGGCGACAATACCGACGGGGTTGGGTTGTTGCGTGATATAACGGCCAATCTCAATCACCCGCTTGTTGACCAACGTGTGCTCATACTGGGCGCCGGTGGTGCGGTGCGAGGTATCTTGGATGCGCTACTCGAGCAACAACCCAAACAGCTGGTCGTCGCAAACCGCACTGTCGCTAAAGCAAAGGAGCTTGAAAAACTGTTCCGTCCGCAGGGGGACATCCGCGGATGCGGGTTCGAGGATCTAAGGGGCAAACGTTTCGATGTGGTCATCAATGCGACGGCCGCAAGCCTACAGGGCGACGTTCCCGCTGTACCTAAGGATGTGTTAGAGACCAATGCCTTGGCCTATGATCTTATGTATGGGGACAAACCCACGCCCTTTATGATTTGGGCAAAAGGCCATGGGACAACCAGGACCTGTGATGGCCTCGGCATGCTGGTGGAGCAGGCGGCAGAATCATTCTTTGTTTGGCACGGTGTACGCCCCGATACCCAACCCGTGATCGAAGCTTTGCGCGAAGCCGTATTGGAAGGATAGCGTAGCGATGACGAGAAAAACCCGCGTCGGCATTCTATTCGGTGGCAAGTCGGCAGAGCACGAGGTCTCGCTGCAGTCCGCCAAAAGCATCGTCGACGCGATCGATAAATACAAGTACGACGTCATCTTGATTGGTATTGACAAGGCGGGCCAGTGGTATTTGAACGACGCATCGACGTTTCTCTTGAACGCGGATAACCCGAAACTCATTGCATTAAACAAAAGTAATGAGGGCATAACACTCGTTCCCGGAGCCGATAGTGACAAGAACCTAATGAGTCTGTCAGGTGCTGGTGCCGTTGGTGCCGTTGATGTCGTGTTCCCCGTGTTGCACGGACCCTACGGTGAAGATGGTGCCATGCAAGGTCTGTTTAAGCTCGCCAATATCCCGTTTGTTGGCGCAGGCGTGCTAGGCGCTGCCGTTAGCATGGACAAAGACGTGATGAAGCGACTGCTCAAGGCAGCCGATATCCCTACCCCTAACTGTGTTGTGTTCGAGAAATCCGATCAACGAAACCTCACGTTCGACAATATTGCAGCGAAACTCGGTTTCCCTTGCTTCATTAAACCGGCGAATCTCGGCTCCTCGGTGGGTATTTCCAAGGCCGAGAACGAGAATCAATTCAAGAGCGCGACGGCAGGTGCGTTCCAATACGACAACAAAATAATCATCGAAGAGTTCATAGCGGGGCGCGAGGTCGAATGTTCAGTGCTGGGCAATCAAGATCCCATTGCATCGATACCGGGTGAGGTTATCACCAAATATTCGTTTTACTCCTATGATGCCAAGTACATTGACGAAAAAGGCGCAGACCTGTGTATTCCGGCGGAGTTACCGCAAGACATTACCAAGCAGGTTCAAGACCTGGCCATCAAGACCTTTAAGACGTTATGCTGCGAGGGCATGGCGCGGGTTGACTTCTTTGTTACCAAAGACGGCAAAGTCTTCGTAAACGAACTCAATTCGATCCCCGGCTTCACCAAAATCAGCATGTACCCCAAGCTTTGGGAGGCAAGCGGGATTCCCTACACCGAACTCATCGACCGGTTGATTCAACTAGCGCTTGAACGGCATGAGCGGGAAGGCACGCTCAAGACGTACGTCGATTTGTGATGTGTCGCTTTCAGCGACAATGTATGACGCGGGGTTTCGCCCCCGCACGGCGAGGTACTTTCGTTTCGGCGAAAGTACCCAAAGCCATTTGCCCCGCGGTCTTCGCCCTGCCCCTAAAGCTCGGGCAGGGAACCTCGGATTTCGCTTGCCTCAGTGGGCCTGCCGACGGCACCTCCCTGTGCCGACGGCGGACGCCGGGGTCCCTACCCGGCCCCCTCACGGGGCCGCGCTTCGGCTACACTCATCCTTGGCTCGACCGAAGGGGCGAAAAACAATCTGATAGCGCAGTTCCATTTCACCTGACGCGCCGATGACCATACCGCGTCACCCAATCTCGCTAGCCATTGGCGGTCTTGTTGCGCTTGCGGCAGCGATGGGAATTGGCCGTTTCGTATACACGCCGATCTTGCCGCTGATGGTAGAAGCGCTCGACCTCACCAGGGCGCAAGCCGGGTTTATTGCCTCTGCTAATTTTGCTGGTTACCTCGCTGGTGCACTGCTTGCCGCAACCACGTTGATCACCGGTTCTCGACGGACTTGGTTGCTGAGTGGGTTAGCCGTGAGTGCATTAAGCACCGGCGCGATGGCATTTTTTTCGTCGATGACTGCATTCGTGCTGCTGCGTTTCATCGGCGGCGCTGCCAGTGCGTTCGTCCTCGTTTTTTCGTTAGCTCTGGTCCTCGATCGTCTCAGCTTGGTGGGCCGGGCCAATCTGTCGGCAGTGCACTTTGGTGGTGTAGGCGTGGGTATTGCCGCCTCCGCATTACTCGTCTCGGGTCTGGTGAAATTTGGCGCCGTTTGGCAGTCGTTGTGGGCCGCGAGCGGTATGTTGTCGTTGATTGCGCTGGCCATCGTTGCGTATCTTGTGCCAGATCGAACCGATTCGCCGGCGCCAGGTGCTTCGATCTCAGCTGGTGGCAATCGTCTGTTCACGGTTCTCGTGGTTGCTTACGGGCTTTTTGGCTTCGGGTATGTGATTACGGCGACGTTCCTAGTCGCCATCGTTCGTGCATCGGCGGAGGCACATGCCCTCGAGCCTATCGTTTGGTTGGTGGTCGGTCTTACCGCCGCCCCATCGGTGGTGCTTTGGACATGGGCAAGTGATCGAATCGGTCTCGGCTGGGCGTTCGCACTGGCGTGCTGGATCGAGGCGGTGGGGGTTGCGGCGAGCGTCTTCTGGCTGGCAACGCCGGGTATGTTGCTCGCGGCCGCGCTGCTTGGTGGGACCTTTATGGGTATCACGGCCTTGGGCCTAGTCGGCGCGCGGCGCGTGGCCCAGCGTGATCCGCGTCGCACGCTTGCAATCATGACGGTTGCTTTTGGAATAGGGCAGATCGTGGGGCCAACCTTTGCCGGCGTGGTGCGGGACGCTAGCGGCAGTTTTCTCGTGCCCTCGCTCACCGCCGTGGGCGCGCTGCTCGCGGCGGCGCTACTTGTTATCATGATCTCGAGACAGATATCATGATGGCAATGTCTCGGCGGCTGAATCCCAAGAAGCACCCGTTGCAACTTCTAATGGGAGACGAGGTCCATATAGCCATCATCCGCCGGTTGTTTCGGAACGAATCACGATCATCGGTATAGATAGGAGCGGAGGGCAGAAATGGAACGAAGCCAACTAGCAAAGATCAGAACAGGGCACACGCATTACAGGGCTGCCGTTGCGGTATTTTTTGTGGTGCTAGCAAGTGCCGTTGTCTGTAATGCGGCAACACCGACCATTAGTCAGGACGACTTACTGAAAATGCTTGAATCGGGGACAGCACCGTTAATCCTTGATGTCCGCACCCCTGGAGAATACCGATCGGGCCACGTGCCACAAGCCATCAATATTCCCCACAATGAGTTGGCAAGTCGTCTGGCTGAACTTGCTGATGCAAAAAATCGAGAGGTTGTGACCTATTGCGAACGGGGGCCACGGGCCGGGTTCGCAGAATCTGTGTTGCAGGAAGCGGGTTTTTCGGCCGTTCGTCACCTGGTGGGAGACATGTACGCGTGGCGTCGCAGCGGTCTTCCCGTTGAGCGTCCCTAACGCCATCGCCATCGCCGGGTAAAGATAAGGAGGGTAAACATGGCTAAAGCGACTTTTGCCGCGGGTTGTTTCTGGGGTGTCGAGGCCGCCTTTCGGCAAATCGACGGTGTCACGGCCACCACTGTCGGTTACTCGGGTGGGAACACCACCAACCCAACCTATAAAGAGGTGTGCACCGATACCACCGGTCACGCCGAGATTGTGCAGGTCGAATACAATCCAGATAGAGTCTCTTATGAGACATTGCTAGACTTTTTTTGGAGCAACCATGACCCTACACAATTGAATCGCCAGGGCCCGGATGTTGGCACGCAATACCGATCAGCGATTTACTATCATGATGACGAACAGAAGGCAGCAGCTGCTGCTTCCAAAGAAAGGCTTGAAAGTAGTGGGCGCTATGGTCGGCCCGTCGTAACCGAGATCACCGAAGCGCAAGAATTCTATCCGGCCGAGGATTATCACCAACAATATTTGGAGAAGCGTGGGCTCGCAAGCTGCACGATCGCACTAAAAAATTAGCCAAACGGTTTCTATTTCTTAGGTACTAACTTGATCTCGAAGAGTTTGGGCCACAGTTTGCCGGTCACAAACAGCCGATCCAGCTCGGGGTCGTAGGCAATACCATTAAGGACGTCCACCGGTTGATCTCGGTGCTCTGCGCCTAGCAGCCCGTGTAGATCGATCCAACCAACCACGCGTCCGGTGTCGGGCGCTATCCGCGCGACGCGATCGGTCTTCCAAATATTGGCATAGATCTCACCTCGCACGTACTCCAGCTCATTGAGTCTAGTGACGGGTTGATTATTGTCCGTTACCTTGATTCTACTGATCTCTGTGAAAGTTTGTGGATCCAAGAAACGCAAGATAGCCGTACCATCACTCATGATCAACGACGAGCCATCAAAGGTGATGCCCCAGCCCTGGCCGTCATACGACAAGGTGTTGAGGATGCGAAAACTGTCTCTGTCATAGACAAAAGCGACACGGGATCGCCAGGTTACCTGAAATATCTTGTCGTTTAGAACTGTGATACCTTCACCGAAGTAGCGACTTGAATGCGTATGCTGTTGCAAGACCTCACCGGTATTTAGGTTCACTTTACGCAGGCTAGATTGGCCGTACAGACCGGTACCCTCGTAAATAAATCCATCTTCGAATGCTAAACCCTGTGTGTACGCAGTACGGTCATGAGGGTAAGTATTGATTAACTCATACGAGTACAGGGGAACGCCGGTTGACAATGCATAGCCGCTGCTCGCCCCAAGAAGAATCACTAGCAGTGATAAGAGATAACGCCGGTGCATACTACATTACGTCAATCGGTATGTAAGTAATCGTGCTTGAGCTGCGCGTAGTGTTTGGCGATGTAGTCAAACCAGCCCCGCTCTTCCTCTTTAAGCAAGCGCGCTCGCCGGGCTGGTCGGCCTAGCCATAGGTAGCCACTTTGAAGCTCTTGTCCTTCCGTTACGAGGCTGCCAGCACCAAGCAAGACCTCGGAATGGATGATGGCACCATCGAGGATCGTGCATCCCATGCCGATTAAGGCCCGGTCTTCTATGGTGCAACCATGGACGGTAACGCTGTGACCTATGGAGACACTATCACCGATGACTACGGGGTAACCCGATGGAGCGACGCTGTAGGCGTGCGTGACGTGAATGATTGTTCCGTCTTGAATGTTGGTACGCGTACCGATACGAATGGAGTTGCTATCACCGCGTAGTACGCACATCGGCCACACCGAACTGTCGTCACCGATTTCCACATCGCCGATCACGACCGCTGATTCGTCGATATAGGCCGACGACGCAATCCTTGGCGCGATAGTCCTATATTTTCTAATTGCCACACCTACCTCATTAGCACTAGCTCTTCGGCACTTGTCGGATGAATGGCAACCGTGCGATCAAAGTCGCTTTTTGTTGCCCCCATCTTAATGGCGATGGCTACACCCTGAATCATTTCATCCGCTTGGGCGCCGATGATGTGGCACCCAACAACCTTTTCGTTCTTACCCACCGTCACAAGCTTAAACACGGTTGTCGGTTTGCGTTTAGTCACGGCATGAAACATGTTGGTAAAGCGTACTTGATATATTTTTACTTCGTCTTTGCCGTACTCATTATATGCTTCGTCTTCCGTCATGCCGATGGTACCCAGAGGTGGATGACTGAAGATTACGGTTGGAATGTTTTCGTAATAAAGCTTGGCATCGGCCTGGTTATCGAATAGACGATCGGCAAGTTTTCGGCCAGCCGCGATCGCCACCGGGGTTAGCATCCACTTTCCTGCAGCATCACCCAACGCGTAGATTCCCTCAACGTTCGTGTTTTGGCAGTCATCTACGATGACGTCACCGCCTGCCTTCACAGAAACACCGGCCCGGTTTAGATTCAACTTGGCGGAGTTGGGGCTACGGCCGATGGCCCATATAAAGGAATCGACACTATCAATCGATGCATGGTTGCCCATGACCACACTTATGGAATCATCAGCTGCTTTTTGCAGACGCTCCAAACGAACGTGGGTGAGGATATTTACCCCCGACTCAATCATTTGCTCCATCAAGGTTTCGCGCAAGGTCGTATCGAATTCTCGCAGGAACGTGGGTTTACGCAGCAACATGGTTACGTGTGACCCCAGCGCATTCAGCAAACCGGCGAACTCTACGGCTATGTAACCGGCGCCCGCAATTACGACCCGGCGGGGCTGGACCTCAAGCTCAAAGAACCCATCACTGGTGATACCTAATTCTGCCCCCGGTACGTTGGGAACATTAGGTGTGGATCCGGTTGCAATGAGGATATGCGACGCGCTGAGTTCTGTGCCATTCACACTGACGGTGTGTGAGTCGCTGAAGGTGGCAACACCTGTGATCTCGTCTACGGTGGCCTCATCGAGGCCGCGATGATAGATATCATTTAGACGCTGGACATAGGCATCGCGCGCCTTTTTGATCGTGGGCCAGTTGAATCCCTGAACAGTTACGTCGAATCCGTAGTCCCTGGCATCATCTAGCGCCTCGGCGATGGTTGATGTATTCCACATCACCTTCTTAGGTACACAGCCGACGTTGACGCAGGTCCCACCGATGCGGCCGCTTTCAATTACAACCGTGTGGGCGCCGTAACTGGCAGCACGTTTAGCAGCGGCAATACCGCCACTACCCCCCCCGATTACGAGGAAATCATAGTGTTTGGCCATTCAATACCCTTCGTCGATCATTACCTAACGCACATCGCTGGCGATTACTACATTGTATCAGGACATGCTAAATTATGCGGTTGCTAAGGTCCCCTTGATCGGTCCTTCAATGAAGAAAACCAAGTCGGCGGCCAACCCCTTGCTGAATTTTTTTGGCCTACCCCAATTCGGAAAGGTCCGAGCCGAGCACGTGAAACCTGCACTCGACTATATCCTTAAAGAAAATCGTGCTCAGCTAGAAGAGTTATGTACCGAACACAACAACTACACGTGGGAAACCTTTGTGCAGCCAATTGAGGATATACAAGAGCGGTTGAGTCGAATGTGGTCGCCAGTTTCCCATTTGAATGCTGTGAAGAACAATGAATCGCTGAGAAAGGTCTATAACGAAGGGTTACCACGCATAAGTGAGTACTTTACTGAGCTTGGCCAGGATGAAAGGACTTACCGTGTGTATAAGCAGATCGCGACTGGATCTGGGTTCGATCAATTACATCAGGCGCAGAAGAAGATCATTGAAAATGGATTACGCGATTTTCGCTTGAGCGGTGCTGAGCTGGGCGATAAAGAAAAGCAGCGTTTCAAGGAAATCCAACAGCAACTCGCACGTCTTAGTAGTCGTTTTCAGGAGAACGTTCTGGACGCCACGCAAGCGTGGGAGCTGGTACTCACCGACGATAACGATGTTGCCGGCCTACCGGCAACCGCGCGCTCACTGGCGCAGCAGGCAGCGGCCGATAACGACAAGATCGGTTACCAGTTCACCTTGGACGCGCCTTCCTACATAGCGTTCATGACCTACGCAGATAATCGTGACCTCCGTTCTCAGATGTATGAGGCGTTTGTGACTCGAGCTAGCGACCAAGGCCCACACGCCGGTCGATGGGACAATACCGAAATCATCACAGAGACCCTCAAACTTCGCTTGGAGGCAGCTAAGCTGCTGGGGTTTGCGAACCATGCGCAGTATTCACTGCAAACGAAGATGGTCAGTAGTGTGGACCAGGTCTTACATTTCCTGCGAGATCTTGCTGCACGCGCCAAGCCAGCCGCAACCCAAGAGTTCCAAGACTTGCGTGAGTTTGCGAACGAGCATTATGGGGTCGAGCGTTTAGAGCCCTGGGATGTTGCCTACTTTTCTGAGAAGTTGCGGGAGCATCGTTTCGATTTTTCACAGGAGGATTTGCGTGCCTATTTTCCGGTAGACCGCGTGATAGTCGGGGTGTTCGCTGTTATTGAGCGGCTCTACGGTCTTACTGTGAAACGGGTGAGCGAGATCGACGCCTGGCATCCCGATGTACGGTTCTATGATATCTATGACGCTGAGGGCGAGCTGCGTGGGCGGTTTTACATGGATTTGTATGCGCGTGCGAACAAACGTGGCGGCGCTTGGATGGACAGTTGCATCAGTCGTAAGCGCGTCGGTAGCAAAGTACAAACACCGGTGGCATTTATTACTTGTAACTCGGCCCCCCCAATCGGTGATCGGCCTGCTTTGTTCAGCCACGAAGAAGTAATCACGTTGTTCCATGAGTTCGGACACGGCTTACACCATATGTTGACCAGGGTAGATTACATCGGCGTAGCGGGCATCAATGGTGTTGCCTGGGATGCCGTTGAGTTACCCAGTCAGTTTATGGAGAACTGGTGCTGGGATCGCGAAGCCTTATCGCTAATTTCCGGCCACCACGAAACCGGCGAGAAACTCCCTGAGGAGCTCTATGCCAAGCTCGCCGGTGCAAAGAATTTCCAGGCGGCGATACACATGGTGCGGCAGTTGGAGCTTGCGTTGTTCGACATTCGCCTACACAGTAGTTACGATCCGAATGGTCAACAGAGTGTCCAAGCGCTATTGGGTGAGGTGAGACGAGAGGTTGCAGTGGTGATTCCACCGGACTACAACCGCTTTCAAAACTCGTTCGCTCACATCTTCGCGGGTGGTTATGCTGCCGGCTATTACGGCTACAAGTGGGCCGAAGTATTGTCGGCAGACGCCTTCAGTAAGTTCGAACAGAATGGGATTTTCGATCGCAAGACTGGTCTTGAGTTTTTACATAATGTGCTGGAGCAGGGCGGTTCACGCGAGCCGATGGAACTGTTTGTTGCCTTCCGTGGGCGTGAACCTGAGATTGACGCATTGCTGAGACATAATGGACTAGCCCGTTAGACAAGGATCAGCCATGAATAGGGTGGGTGCATTACTCGGTTTGGTGCTTGTGGCGACATCACCAGCATGGGCGCAAACCGCTTATGTTACTGAAAACGTATACATCGATATTCGCGCCGATCCGCATATCGAGAGCGCCGTCATTCATAGGGTCCTCGCCGGCGAGGCACTGGAAGTGTTGGAACAACGCGGCGATTTCTCGCGCGTACTCGATGCCCAGGGCCGAGAGGGTTGGATAGAAGGTCGTGACTTGATGCAAAAATCGCCAGCCCGCATTCGCGAGGCGAATC
>LXTK01000206.1 GCA_001643475.1 Proteobacteria bacterium SPGG2
AATTATTAGAATATTTTATTTCTAACCGGACATCCTTAGTGATAGAGAGTACATGGAGGTAACACCCTGATGAGCCTGCATCTGTCGTGGAGCAATCGCTTAGTAAAACATTCCAAGAGCACAAATAGCCTGGTTTTAAAGATGTTGTTAGATGTGGGTGTTATTACTTTAGCCTATTTCCTGGCCTATGCAATCAGATTTGAAGGAAACATACCATCCGGAGAGTTGACTTCATACTTTAACAGTCTGCCGATATTATTGATCCTAACTGTGACGTCATTTTTCGGATTTAGACTCTACAAAGGACTGTACCAGTTCGCTGGTATTAAAGACCTTGTGCTGCTGTTTGCAGCTCATACCGTTGCCTGGGCTGCGTACATTTCGATTATTTACGTGTTGCGAGTTCAGTGGACCCCGCGCTCCGTCTTGTTTATTTATTGGCTCCTTGGGTTTATTGTAATTGGCGGCGTAAGGTTTTCCTMTCGGTTATTAAAGGAACTCATGAGTTTTTCACAAGGAGGCAAAAAGTCGCGTTTTAATTGTTGTGGCCGGTTCCGTAGGGGAAATGATGCTTCGACAGATAAAAATAGACAACACACTCGGTTATTACCCTGTGGGCATTATCGATGACGATCCCAATAAACGTCATGTCAGTATTCACGGCATTCCTGTTTTGGGRACAACAAGAGATATTCCGGACTTGGTTGAGCAGAAAAATATTGAACAGATCATTATYGCGACGCCTTCGGCCAAAGCACGTGAGATGCGAAAAATTGTCACTTATTGTGAAACYACCGGAGTTGATTTCAAGACTGTTCCCGGACCTCGTGAGTTRATGAATGGAAATGTRACGWTAAATCARTTGCGGGATYTAAMGATRGAAGATTTGCTCGGWAGAGATSCCGTKAAYYCAGATGGCGAACGRRTMGCYGARATGATCRGRGGACGGGTKGTAATGGTAACCGGTGCGGGAGGMTCGRTYGGTCAAGMGCTKTGCTGGCAAATCATGGAATACRAGCCTGAGAAACTTGTCATGTTCGATCATTCGGAAAACAGTTTGTTTTACCTAAGCARTGATCTGCAAACCCGCTGGGCAGGTGGGTTTGCWACGGTTGTRGGSAGTGTYTGCGATCCTGCAAAAGTCGATCGGGTCATGAGCGAGTTCAAACCAGCGATRGTTTTTCATGCAGCYGCACATAAGCACGTGCCTCTTATGGAGATGAATCCCGAAGAGGCAGTCAAAAATAATCTCAAAGGTACCATGACTCTCGCGGACGCATCTCAAATGCACATGGTCAGGACTTTTGTTTTGATATCCACCGACAAAGCCGTCGAGCCTGCCAGCGTGATGGGCGCTTCAAAGCGGTTGGCTGAACTCTATGTGCAGGGAGCTAATCGCGAAAATAAAACAACGTTTACCATAGTCCGTTTGGGGAACGTCCTGGGAAGCAATGGCAGTGTGGTTACTTTGTTTCARYRGCAAATTGCCAAGGAAAAATTGCGTCGCTGGCCTTTTCCGTACTAAAAGATTGTTGTTCTGGCCGAACCTTTGCTGCCTGTTCGGTCCGTGCTAGAGTTTTCGGCTCGCGGTGAAAGACTAATCATGTCTCTACCAATAGACAGGAGGAACCATGAAACTTAGTAAACTAGGCGTTTTCGGCCTGGGCGCGTTGACCGTGTTTTCAGGTCTGTTTGCCACCCAGGCAGTGGCGCAGAATGAGCAGTTCATCCCCATGCTTGTTTATCGTACCGGTCCCTATGCGCCTAGCGGGATTCCGGTCGCCAATGGGTTTCGTGATTACTACACGCTCGTTAACAAGCGCGACGGTGGTATCAATGGCGTCAAGATCACGTTTGAAGAGTGTGAGACCACGTACAACACCAAGCTCGGTGTAGAGTGCTATGAGAAGCTCAAGAACAAGGGTCCCACCGGCGCCTCATTGGTCAATCCTTTCAGCACGGGTATTACCTATCAGCTGATTCCGAAGGCCCCAGTGGACAAGATACCCATTCTATCCATGGGTTACGGGCGCACGGCGGCGGCTGACGGCCGGGTCTTCCCTTGGGTCYTCAACTTTCCTGCCACCTATTGGAGCCAGGCATCCGGCTTCATCAATTACGTCGGCCAGCAGGAAGGTGGTTTCGACAAGTTAAAGGGCAAAAAAATTGTCCATGTGCATCACAATTCCGCCTACGGTAAGGAAGCGAACGCAACCCTGAAAGTGCTGGCTGAGAAGTACGGCTACGATCTTACGCTGCTTGCGGTCGATCACCCGGGTCAGGAGCAGAAAGCCACTTGGCTGCAGATCCGTCGCCTGCGACCTGATTGGATCTTCATGTCCGGTTGGGGCGTCATGAACCAGGTTGCGGTCAAGGAAGCGGCGGCCATCAAGTTCCCCATGGATCACTTCATCGGCAATTGGTGGTCGGGTTCCGACGCCGATGTGATTCCCGCCGGTGACGGCGCCATTGGTTACAAGTCCACGGCTTTTCACGGGGCGGGTCCTAACTGGCGGGTGCACAAAGACATCATCAAGTATGTCTACGATGGCGATGAGGCCAAGGCCAAAGACAACAATCTGGGCGAAGTTCTCTACAATCGTACCTTGGTGAACGCCATGTACGGCGTCGAGGCGATCCGCACTGCCATGAAAAAGTACGGTGACAAGCCTATGACCGGCGAGCAAGTCCGCTGGGGGCTTGAAAACCTTGACCTAACCAAGCGACGCCTGAAGCAGCTCGGCATGAAGGATATGCTGCGGCCGCTCAGGGTCAGTTGTGCCGACCACGAAACCGGGGGTCCCGTTATTATTCAACAATGGGACGGCAACCAGTGGAACATGGTCAGCGATTGGATCCCAACCCTCCGCGATGTCGTACGTCCGATGATCGAAAAAGCCGCGGCGGACTACGCTACGGAGAACAATATCAAACCGCGTGATTGCGCCTGAGCGTCGGTTGTTTGCAGTTAAAGGCGAAGGGGCGACGTGACGAACAACGGCGCGTTGCTGCTCGCCGTCAACAACATCGAAGTGATCTATGATCGCGTCATTTTGGTGTTGAAAGGTGTTTCGCTGGAGGTTCCCGAGGGGGGTATCGTTGCCCTCCTTGGGGCCAACGGCGCTGGTAAGACCACCACGCTTAAAGCGATTTCCAACCTGCTTAAGGCCGAGCGCGGCGAAGTAACTAAGGGCTCCATCGAGTATCGGAGCGAACGCGTGGACAGGCTCACCCCGTCTGATCTGGTGAAGCGCGGCGTAATTCAGGTCATGGAGGGCCGACACTGCTTCGAACACCTGACAGTGGAAGAAAACCTACTTACGGGTGCGTATTCGCGCACCGATGGCCGCGCCCGCGTTCAGCAAGATCTAGAGTTGGTCTACAGCTACTTTCCAAAACTAAAGGAACGACGTTACGGACAGGCGGGCTACATTTCCGGGGGCGAGCAGCAAATGACGGTATTGGGTCGGGCCTTGATGTCGCGGCCGAAGATGATTCTCTTGGATGAGCCCTCGATGGGCTTGGCGCCCCAGTTAGTAGAGGAGATTTTCGATATCGTAAAGAGACTCAACGAAAACGAGAATGTAAGTTTTTTGCTCGCCGAACAGAATACCCATATGGCCCTACGTTACGCGCAATACGGATACATCTTGGAAAATGGACGGATGGTCATGGATGGCGACTCTAAGGCCCTAGCGGCGAACGAGGACGTGAAGGAATTTTATCTGGGGATGAGCGGAGAACAGCGTAAGAGCTTCCGTGAGTTCAAACACTACCGCAGGCGCAAGCGTTGGTTATCCTGATATCCTGTAATTAGAGCCTTACGAGCGTGCCGTACTGGCGCCGCGCCTTACATCAGTGGCTGAGTTTGTCCCGCGAGAAAGTCGGTCGCCATGAGCAAAAATGTGGAATACTATGATCAGCTTGAAACGCGGGATCCGCAAACGCGACGGGAAGCCCATTTTGCGGCGCTGTCAGAACAGATCAACCACGCGCAGCGACGGTCGCGGGCATTTGCGCGTATCCTTGCCGACATTGATAGCGCTAGTATCATCACTGCTGATGCGTTGGCACAGCTGCCGGTAACGCGCAAATCAGAGCTCACCACGCTTGCCAAGCAGGATCCGCCCTTTGGTGGCCTGGCTACGGCTGAACCTGGCGAATTCGCGCGTGTATTCTCCTCCCCGGGTCCAATCTATGAGCCGGAGTCCCATCGGCCCGATTACTGGCGTCTTGCGCGGGCTTTATTCGCAGCCGGATTCCGCCGTGGTGATCTTGTGCACAATAGTTTTGCCTACCATTTCACACCGGCCGGCTCGATGGTAGAGGGGGCAGCGCGTGCATTGGGCTGCGCCGTATTTCCGGCCGGAGTTGGGCAGACTGAGTTGCAGGCGCAATCAGTCAACGACCTGCGCCCGGATGGCTATACTGGCACGCCTTCGTTCCTCAAGATCATGTTGGATAAGGCCGCCGAAATGAATCTCGATACAACTAGTCTGCGCAAGGCGGTGGTATCCGGTGAGGCCTTGCCGCCAAGTCTGCGCGACGAAATCAGCGCCCAAGGGATTGAGGTATTGCAGTGTTATGCATCGGCCGACCTGGGGTTGATCGCCTACGAGTCACCCGCCAAGGAAGGGCTGATCGTCGATGAAGGCGTGCTCGTGGAAATCGTACGACCTGGAACCGGGGATGTGTTGCCCGAGGGCGAGGTCGGCGAGGTGGTCGTCACTACCTTTAACCCCGACTATCCCTTGATTCGCTTTGGGACGGGAGATCTGTCCGCGATTATGGCAGGCGTAAGTCCGTGTGGTCGTACCAACATGCGTATCAAGGGCTGGATGGGCCGSGCTGATCARACCACTAAAGTGCGCGGYATGTTCGTCACGCCYACRCAGGTGGYCGAGGTCGTTAAACGRYAYCCRGARATAAARAARGGSCGKYTRGTGGTYGRCCGKCAGGCWRRCAAYGACACCATGACRTTGYAYTGCGAGACGGAGGRRGRSGSGAGYMCYGASCTCGCAAACSSTATYGYSRCYAGCCTKCGWGAYGTGTGCAAGCTACGCGGTGACGTTGTGTTTGCTGCCATCGGCAGCCTCGCCARCGATGGCAAGGTTATCGATGATATTCGAAAATACGACTAGGTACCGGTAGCGATGACTGACATGCCRGTGTTGCGACGAATCCTCGATGAAAATCGAGTGATTGCTTGTGTGGGTCTATCGGCCAATTGGTATCGCCCCAGTTTCTTCGCCGCAAAATATCTCCAGGAAC
>LXTK01000218.1 GCA_001643475.1 Proteobacteria bacterium SPGG2
GGTTCAAGTCCGATCGAGGGCTCCAGAAAACATCGATTCACAGGAGGAACTAGCAAGATGGCTAGGCAGAAATTTGAAAGGACCAAGCCGCACGTAAACGTAGGGACGATTGGTCACGTGGATCATGGTAAGACGACGCTAACGGCGGCGATTACACAGACGTTGTCGAAGAGGGGATTGGCAGACTACGTACCGTTCGATCAGATCGACAAGGCTCCGGAAGAAAGAGAGCGCGGTATCACGATTGCGACGGCGCACGTGGAGTACCAGACGGAAGCGCGGCACTACGCGCACGTGGACTGTCCCGGCCATGCGGATTACGTGAAGAACATGATCACCGGCGCGGCGCAGATGGACGGGGCGATATTGGTGGTTTCGGCGGCGGACGGTCCGATGCCGCAGACGCGGGAGCACATTCTTCTGGCGCGGCAGGTCGGGGTTCCGGCGATGGTGGTTTACCTGAACAAGGTCGACCAGGTTGACGACGCGGAGCTTCTGGAGCTGGTCGAGCTTGAGTTGCGGGAGTTGCTGAGCAGCTATGATTTTCCGGGGGACGACATTCCGATCGTCAAGGGCTCGGCGCTGGCGGCGCTGGAGGGCAGGGACGAAGAGACGGGCAGGAAGTCGGTCATCGAGCTGATGGCGGCGGTGGACGACTACATTCCGCAGCCGCACCGTGCCAAGGACAAGCCGTTCCWGRYGCCGATCGAGGACGTCTCCCCGATCGACACGAGCCTGCTCCTGGGAAAGTTCGCGAGCGCGACGGTCGAGCACGTCGACCAGGCTGTGAAGACCGCCAAGAAGGCCGGCAAGGCCTGGGCGGGGACCCCGTGGCGCGAGCGGGCGTTCGAAATCAGTGGCCGCTCCCGCGTCCCAGTCCGACTTACCGTGTCGCAAAAGCATCAACTCGCGTGACATCGTGCCCCCAAGGCCATCGATAAATCATGGACCCCCTTAGAATAATAGCTGTCACCAGTGCGAAATTCGAGTTCGCCCCAAGTGTTTACCCATAAAATCAGCCTGTTATCGCATCCTTGGATTGTAACATGGCAACTGGCCGCATTTGCCAGAGCCACCAGCCCTCGTTACCATGGGTTTGAAACCATACCAAATGGCGAGGGTTGAGAATGGCAAAGAAACGCTCGGACAAGAAAGACGCCCGCGAAAAGAAGAACAGCAAGGACAACAAGCAGCCCAAGGCCAGTAAAGCCAAAAAATGGTTTATGGAAGAAGCGGCCAAAACCACCGGCAAGAAGGAAAAGTCCAAAAAGATAAAAAACAAAGACTACGAGAAAGAGCTCGCCAAGCTACAGATCGAGCTCGTCAAACTGCAAGAATGGATCAAACATGACGGTCTGCGCGTTGTTGTCATCTTCGAAGGACGGGATGCCGCCGGTAAGGGTGGTGTCATCAAGCGTATTTCCCAAAGCCTGAGCCCTCGCATCTGCCGGGTCGTGGCACTGCCCGCGCCCACCGAGCGCGAGCAAACCCAGTGGTACTTCCAACGTTATGTTGCGCATCTTCCCGCCGCCGGCGAGATGGTGTTGCTTGACCGCAGTTGGTACAACCGCGCCAACGTCGAACGCGTGATGGGATTCTGTACCGACGACGAATATCAGGAATTCATGCGTAGTTGCCCGGAATTCGAGCGTATGCTGGTGCGTTCCGGTATTCAAGTGATTAAGTATTGGTTTTCGGTCAGCGACGAAGAGCAGGAGCGGCGTTTCCAGAATCGCATCAAAGATCCGACCCGCCGCTGGAAGTTAAGCCCCATGGATCTGCAGTCGCGAAAGCGTTGGGTGGAATACTCCAAAGCCAAAGACAGCATGTTTGCCCACACCGATATCAAGCAAGCGCCTTGGTATGTCGTAAACGCGGATGTGAAGAAGCACGCGCGCCTAAATTGTATCAAGCACCTGCTGAGCATGATCCCCTACCAAGACCTGACACCGCCGGCGATCGAGTTGCCGCCACGTCAAGAAGCACGGGGCTACGTACGGCCGCCGCTCACAGACCAAAACTTCGTGCCCGAAGTTCACTGATTGGGGCACGCAACCAGGTTCAATGTCCATATCGGGCCAACTCGCAAATGTTTGGGACACAAACTCATGACGACTAAAGCACCGGCTACGCTGACGCCGGTACCAGATGCAACACCACCTATCACGGCTCAGAAACCTGGTAAAGATAGCAAGGCTGACACCAGCAAGCCGATAACAGATAAGATGCGGCCCGAAAAGAAGGCCAAAGAGGAAATCGACTTCACCTCTCCCGCCCTCTATCTGAATCGCGAGTTGACCTGGCTGGAATTCAATCGCCGCGTATTAAACGAGGCTCAAGACAGCCGCACGCCATTGCTCGAACGCATCAAGTTCATGGCCATCGTAAGTTCTAATCTTGATGAGTTCTTCATGAAACGCATCGGTGGTCTTAAACAGCAAGTCGGGGCCGGGGTGCGCGATCTAACCGTGGATGGCCGCACCCCGCTGCAACAGATCGAGGAATGTTGCGTCGTCGTACGGGAAATAGAGGCACAAAAAGATGCGCTGCTGCCAAAACTACTGAAGGCGCTTCGGGAACACGGAATCCATGTGGTCGCCTACGACTCGCTCAAGAAAGACGAACAAAAGGAATTGCGTAATATTTATTTAAAGAACATTTTTCCGCTAGTAACGCCGCAAGCGGTGGATCCAGCCCACCCGTTCCCGTTTATTTCCAATCTCTCGCTCAATCTGTTGGTCACCTTGCACTACCACAATGATGAAGAGCGGCACCGCGCCCGCGTTAAAGTACCGGTAGGTTCAGGTATTCCGCGTTTCCTGCGAGTCAGTGATTCCGAGCGGTTGGTCCCGTTAGAACAGGTCATGTCTCATAATCTCGATTTATTGTTTCCCAAGATGCAGATCGAGGCCTGCGAAGTATTCCATGTAACCCGAAATGCCAACACATCGCGCGACGAGGATCGGGCGGAAGATCTATTAGCAATGATCGAATCTGAAGTGCGCGGCCGAAAGTTTGCGAGGATTGTTCGCGCAGTTGTGCAAAAAGATATGGACCCGGACCGTCGTGGCATGCTGGCGGCAGAGCTGGGTTTAGACGAAGTGGCCGATGTGTTCGAAACCGACGGCATGATGGCAATGCGGGACCTGTTTGAGTTGAGCGCGCTTGACGGGCCATTGCTTCACGACCCCCCACACCGGCCGCTCGATCACCCAAAGTTAGTTGATTCGCGAAGTATCTTTTACATCATTCGCGAGGTCGGCTCGATCTTGCTGCAACATCCTTATGAGTCATTTTCTACGTCGGTTGAGCGTTTCTTAAAAGAAGCAAGTCGAGATCCTAAGGTGAGGGCGATTAAGATAACCCTCTACCGTACATCCGCCGACACCAAAGTAATCGATTATCTCATCGATGCTGCGAGAAACGGTAAGCAAGTTGCGGTCGCACTAGAGCTAAAGGCGAGATTCGATGAGGCAGCCAACATTCGGTGGGCAAGCCGCATGGAGGAAGCGGGTATCCACGTTACCTACGGCGTGGTCGGCCTAAAGACGCACTGCAAGGTCATTCTCGTCGTGCGCAACGACTACAATGGGCTTCGCTTGTACGCCCATGTTGGTACGGGCAACTATCATGCCGGCACCGCTAGGCTGTATACCGATCTTGGATTGCTGACCTGCGATGAGACGATTGGTCGAGACCTGACTGAACTCTTCAATTATCTCACTACAGGCTATACACCCAAACGTGACTACCGCAAGATTTTGCCGGCGCCGAAGGTATTGAAGCGATCGTTACTAAAGAAAATCCAACGTGAGATCGATTCACACTCAGAGAAATCGCCTGGCTTAATCCAATTCAAAATGAATGCCTTGGAAGATGTTGACATTACCAAAGCGTTCTATCGGGCTTCCCAGGCTGGTGTGCGAGTAGATCTCATTGTGCGCGATACCTGCCGGTTGCGACCGGGTATCCTCGGTCTATCTGACAACGTGCACGTTATTAGTATCGTTGGTCGATTTCTTGAACATAGTCGCATCTATTATTTCCGAAATGGGGGTGACGAAGAATTTTACATTGGCTCGGCCGACATCATGATGCGAAATTTAGAGCACCGCGTGGAAGTGTTAGCGCCGGTGGAAGCTGTGGACTTACAGGCGGAACTGCGAAAGATTCTCGACACTCACCTCGCTGATCAACGCAATGCATGGGACATGCGTTCGGATGGCACCTATGTGCAACGGCGACCGAGCGAAGAGAACAGTAAGGGCAGTCAGGAAGCGTTGATTCAGCTTGCCGATGAACGCTTGAAGGCGTCGCAGCGACTCAAGCGCCGCAAACCGCAAGGGATTGGGCGCCGGAATATCAAGTAGTCACTGTCGTTCGCACCTGCTCCGGCTCACCCTTTAGGCCCGTAGACTTCGCAGATACGAACCATTGGTCGTTCTGCGAGAAGGTCGCCAACAACGTCACGGATCTGAAGCCCAGTCGCTTTGCTTACGGCCTCGGCGTCTTCCTCCGTTTCCCAAAGACTCAAGCTGCCGTATTCACCGGTCTCGCTGTTGCCAAAGAACGTTACGTTTTTGAACCCCTTCAGACCCCTTATTTCGGAAGCCGCATGATCAGCCAGCTTCGCTGCCGTCGACATGCTCCCCGGCTTAAGTTTGAGCGTCACCAAACGCACGTGCATGGCCCCTCCTTGCATTCAGCATTCTTTCTGGTCTTGTCAATGGACAGTAAACCATCGGCAAACGCGTTTGGGAAGATTCGATACTAACGGTGACGTAACTCGTTGATTCAGGTAGACGAAATCGCAGGCTGGGGAGCTCAGCGAAAAAAGTAGATCGGGCTGGTCCAAGCGATATGGCCATCTTCCTGTGTGAGCTTGATAAAGATCGGATTGTCGCGATCGGGCACTATCTTGATGGTACGCTGAATTCGCAGGGTGTGATGGGGATTGTCTGTCGGTAGACGAAAAATACGGACAAATCGTGGCAACACACCTGAGTTATCGATAACCTCATCATCGAACCCGATATCCTCTAACGGTATGCCGCATTTAATAAGTGGGGTTTCGAGCTTAAGCGTGCCGCCGTAAGGATCATCGAGCCATACATCAAAGCCGCCGATATTTCCGGTGGTTAGGGCGCGCCAGGTGAGCCCGTTGTCACCGACAATTTCGAGGGTTTTTTCCCGGTTGAGAAAGTTAATCGGACGCG
>LXTK01000234.1 GCA_001643475.1 Proteobacteria bacterium SPGG2
ACGCGAGCGCGGCGAACGTGGTCTCGGCAAGAAAAACGGAGGAAAGGAACAGGACCCACGGCGACGCCAGGGTCAGGAATACGACGAGAGCCGCTACGTCCGTTTGTTCCGCGTCGCGTCGGATGATCCTGTACACCACGCCCACCCAGATGAGGGTGGCCAAGAACGGCACGATCCTGAGCATCTGAATGTTGCCGGGAAACGACGGACTGAGTCGCCAAACAGCGGCGAGCAAGGCCGGAAAGACGACTGGATACTTGGTTTGCGCTATGGCCGACGGCAGGCTCTCGATCGTGTAGCCCCGGCCCTCGGCGAGCGCCCCGGCCGTTACAAGATAGAGTCCATCGTCATGGAAATAGCCGACGGCCGGGGCGCTCACGGCCGGCCAGTAGGCAACCAGCGGAAGMAGGACCACCACGCCGGCGAATAAGACGATAAGCAATACACTGGTTTGCAGTGCGAGCAAGTATCCGCGTGCTTGGGTTAGCTTCCAGATGGGTAAACGGGTTGTGTAGTAGGTGGCTACAAAAAGTAAAGCCACCCATACCAGCGTTGCATCTAAGGAGACGACCGAATAACCACGAAAGTCGATATTTAACGCCCCGCTAAATGCGAACGGTATTTTGGCGAATATCCATACTATTAAGAGTGCACCCACTAGGACAACAACCGTGGCCGGTATCAGCGCCTGCGGGCCGCGTCGACGCAAAAACCATCCGAAGCCACACGCGAGCAGTATTTGTAGCCAAAACGCCAGCACCGCTGATGGATATGTACTAAGTAGCTCGGCAATCAACCAGGCCAGCACTGCGTTCATGATCAGCAACACGACGACGCCAAGTATTGCGAAGGGTACGCGTGCGCGTGCGCTCATAAGACTGCAAACCATGTCCGTTAACCCAAGACTGCCGTGTCGCACCGCTAGCCAGAAGCTACCCAGCCCATAAACGCCGGCAGCGACGGTTGTTCCTACAAGCACCCAAAGTACGGCCGGTATCCATCCCCAGATGACCGCGACGGCTGAGCCGACGATGGTCGTAGGACCAGCTATAATCGCTACGTGGTGACCGAGAATCACTTGTCGGTTACTGACGACAATATCCTTATCATCAGCCAGGCTTTGGGCCGGTGTACTATAATTCACATCAAGCCGAAACACGTCCAAGGCCAGCAGCCGGGAATAAAACCGGTAACCCAGCACGAACACCACGACGCAGATAATCAGTAAGACTAACGAACTCATGCCTGTCCCTTTGTGTAGCTAGGTTCTGGGTTGGCGGTATTTAATCAGACCTGGGCAGGCTATAACAGCAACACCGCGAACATGGTTGAAAGGGTGGGGCATATGTAAGAAACTGCACCGTAGTCCTTTTTGGCGAGAATATTGCAGTGTTGTTAGGAGCCATGTCTTTGATTAATGCGGTAGGCAAAGCCGATGTGGGCAAGCTGATGAAAAGAGCATTTACACTTCTAATGGTGGGACCGATGGTAATAATGCTAGGCGCCTGCGCGGCCGTCAGCAAACCAGTCATGGGCGAAGAGAATGCCGTCACTGAAGAAACTTCGACGGGAAAAGCTGCGGCTGTCGCTGATAGTTCGGATGCGCCTGATGTGCCGCTTACGGAAGATATCCTATACGACATTTTGGTAGGCGAAATCGCCGAACAGCGTGGGCAGTTCGATACGGCGGTCGAAAGCCTGGGGCGTGCAGCCAAGAAGACACGTGATCCACGTCTAGCCGAGCGCGCAACGCGCGCCGCTGTTTATGCAAAGCGTTACGAAGACGCGCTTTTGTACGCTCAACTGTGGGTGGAGCTACGGCCCAAGAGTGAAGAGGCACATGAAAGAGTTGCTTCCACATTGATGGAACTACAAAGGCCGCTGCAGGCTGTACTGCACTTCGAGCGTATGGTCGCTATCGCGGCTGATGAAAAATCACGGGAACGTGTCTATCGGCGTGTCGGCGCTGTTCTTGGCCGCCAGCAAGATCGCGTGGCGGCTATCGAGGTAATGCGCACACTGGTGGACAAAAATAAAGAGAATGCACACGCGCATTTCGCGTTGGCTTACCTGGCAGTTAGAACAGACGATCTCGATGTAGCAGTTGAATCAGCAACTGAAGCCCTAAGGCTGAAACCCGACTGGGATGAAGCGGCGCTCTTCAAAGCGGGTATTCTGGTATCGCAAAAAGATGACGTAGAGGCACAAGCATTTTACGAGAAGTATCTTGTCGGCCATCCTGACTCGGTCAAGGTTAGGCTCAATTATGCGCGTTACCTCGTAGACATTAAACAGTGGGAAAAAGCCCGAAGCCAATTTCTACAGGTTCTGAAGGATTCCCCGGAAGATGCCGATGCGCTTTATGCGAGCGGTCTACTTTCGCTGCAAACGCACAGGCTCGATGACGCAGCGAAGTATTTGGAGGCTGCCGTGAAGTTGCGTCCAGAAAACCAACAGACGCGCATCTACCTTGGCCAGGTCGCGGAGGAGAAGAAGGATTATGCTGAGGCTGCACGTTGGTATAACGAGGTCATACTGGGGGAACATTATTTTGAGGCGCAGACGCGCCTAGCTGTGGTTATCGCGAGACAAGGTGATCTCGAAGGAGCTCGCCGACGTTTGCACGAAATCGATGCGCGATCGGATGAGCAACGCGTACACTTGTATTTGGCTGAAGAACAAGTGTTGCGAGAGGCAAAGAAACATAAAGAGGCGCTGACTGTGCTTGATGGCGCTTTGGATGTGATTCCTGCCGACAAAGACCTGCTTTATGCGCGTGCGTTGATCGAAGAGAAGTTAGGTCTTATTGAGCTTACCGAGCGTGACTTGCGTCTTGTTTTGCAACAAGAGCCAGAAAATGCACAAGCGCTTAACGCGCTCGGTTATACGCTGGCCGATCGCACGGAGCGCTACGACGAGGCGTTGGAGCTTATTCAGCGCGCGCTGACCCTTAAACCTGAAGACCCTTTCATTCTCGATAGTATGGGCTGGGTCCAATACCGACTCGGTAATAATGAAGAAGCAATCAAGTACCTGAGACAAGCACTTTCCATCCGGAACGACGCGGAGATCTCAGCTCATCTGGGTGAGGTATTGTGGGTTACCGGGGATCGTAAGCAGGCGAGAACTATCTGGAACGAAGCGATAGGGAATACGCCGGATAGCGACATACTGCGTGGTGTAATCAGAAAATTCGATCCGTGAACAAAGTTGTTCTCGCACTCGTTGCCACCTTGGTAGCAGGTTGCGTTACTGTCGTAGATCGTACTGTACGAGAAGATCCATCCGCGACTTGGCAAACGCGGCAGTCTCAATTATTACTCCTCAACACCTGGGATATTCAAGGACGTATCTCGGCCCGTACCCTGAATGAAGGTTGGCAAGCTTCATTACGCTGGGCCCGAGACAAGCAGCGACATGAAATTGATCTGTGGGGCCCGCTCGGTCGAGGCCATGTGCGGCTTACGCTCGACGATTCCGGAGCCCAGCTGCGCGACACCGATCAGAATATATACCGTGCCGACGACGCCCAGCAACTGCTATTCGAAACAACCGGTTGGTGGCTGCCTTTAGATGGACTGCATTATTGGATATTAGGCGTACCAGTACCAGACACGCCAAATCAACATGTTCTGGATGAGTCCGGTCGACTCATAACCCTAAAGCAGCTGGGTTGGAATATACGTTTTATGCGCTATCGACGATTTGGTAGGTTCGAGTTTCCCAGGAAGCTCTTTATCCAGCGCGAGATGGTCAACAACTTAGCGCTGGAATCAAGAGAGTATGAACGCGAGGTTGCCATACTTGAGGTGCGCCTGGTGGTAGAGAAATGGACGATGGAGCCCTAGCGATGCATACGTGGTCTGCACCAGCAAAGCTGAATCTGTTCTTGCATATAACGGGGCGGCGGCCCGATGGCTATCATTTGTTGCAAACGGTCTTTCAGTTTCTCGACTATGCAGATCAATTAACATTCAACATTACGGATAACGGCAAAGTGATGCAAATGACACCGTTGTCAGGGGTCGACGAAGGCGACGATCTGACGGTGCGCGCCGCGATCTTATTGCAAGCAGAGACCAAGACAGAAAAAGGTGTGGAGATATACCTTAATAAGTCTATCCCAGTTGGTGCTGGCCTTGGCGGTGGTAGCTCCGATGCCGCTACGACGCTGCTGGTCCTAAACGAGCTTTGGGGCGCCAATCTTGAACGGGCTCGATTGGTGGAGTTGGCACTGCAATTGGGTGCCGACGTGCCTGTGTTTGTGGCCGGACATGCGGCATGGGCGGAAGGCGTGGGCGAGATTCTTACGCCCATCGAGCCCGAGGAACGGTGGTACGCCGTGATGGTGCCGCCGGTGCAGGTGTCTACCCAACGGGTGTTTGAAGAACTCGGTTTGACAGCTTATGGTCCGCCCAGCAAAATACGCGACTTCCACGCGGGCCGGGTGCGCAATGACCTGGAAGCTGTGGTGCGTCGCTGTTACCCCGATGTCGATCGAGCATTGCAGTGGTTAGCTCAGTTCGGCGAAGCGCGGATGACGGGCTCCGGAGCTTGTGTCTACCTGCCGGTGAAGGACCACGGTGAGGGCGCACAGATCGTTGAACGGCGCCCAGAATGGCTCGAAGGTTTTGTCGCGCGCGGGGTTAATAGACATCCACTTTCTGGTATGCAACACGAGCGTTCCGTTGGGGTGTAGCCAAGCGGTAAGGCACCGGATTTTGATTCCGGCATTCCCAGGTTCGAGTCCTGGCACCCCAGCCAATTTGCTTGCGGGGGCGTTGGGAGGGCAGGGCGACCTACAGGCGACCGACAGGGCAAGGATTGTTCTGACGTGCATGGATGCACTAATGCCGCGAGCACAGGATGCGCGGGAGCGGCCTACAATCCCTTTGCATTTCCACCATTCCTGGCGGTCAGATGTCGGAAGTTAGAGCAATGCAGGAGCAATTGCCGGCATGCGCGGGAGCAGCCTACAATCCTTTCGCATTTCCACTATTGCACCCGCGACCTACAGGGACGTAGGAAGGTACGACCCCAGGGAAGGAGGAGGTAGAGTTGCGCCAGGAGCAGCAACCGAGAGCAACGCACGACTCCATGGATGGAGGAGTTAGAGTAACGCCGGGAGCAGTTACCGAGTTGCCGGAACAGCGTCG
>LXTK01000260.1 GCA_001643475.1 Proteobacteria bacterium SPGG2
ATCGAAAGATGGGGGCTGGTGCAACGATGAGCGGCCCCCGCACCTCCTTACGCGATTTTGCGGCGCCGAACCCCCGCCAACGCATATCTGTCGCCATACAGCGCATTTTCGGCCGACAGAAAATCAGAACCTGGGTGCTTGGCTCGGTGCCGTTTGTCGCCTTGTTGCTCCTTTGGTGGATGAATGGCTTCTTTGAATGGGTGCATCGGAGCCCTCGTGGCTACTTGTTCAGCGCTTCGTCCAGGTTCATCAACTGGCTGGCCAGCATGGTCCATGCGGCCGACTCCACAGCTGGCAGCGCGGCGTCGTACGGTGACTCGCCAACGCCGAGCAGACGGCGCGCTTTGTCGGTGTCAACACGATAGAGGCTGACGAACCCGTCGTAGGTTCGCTGCGCGATCGCGCGCTCGGGATCAGTGAACTCCCGAGCCAGGAGGCGGGTGGTGACGTAGTCGAGCCGGCGGTCGAAGCCGTCGCCGGCTTCGCGCATCGCCCGCTGGGCTAGGTACCGCGACGCCTCGACGAACTGCGGGTCGTTCATCGTCACCARYGCCTGCAGCGGCGTRTTGGTGCGGTCGCGTCGGATCGTGCAAACTTCTCGATTCGGCGCGTCGAATGTGACCATCGACGGATAAGGGTTGGAACGACGCCACATCGTATAGAGACCGCGGCGATGACGATCTTCGCCACTGCTGGTTGTCCAGTCAATTCCGCCACCAAAGGCGGCCTTGAGCCCAATCGAAGGTTGCGGTGAACTCGCGGGGCTAGCCCTCACCCTTCTTTTGATGCGCGCGAGGTCAAGGTCGCAACCGTGCAGCCGCAATTCTAGGCCTGCGCCCCATTGATCGACGCCGGTAACGACCTTTTGCATCGCATGCTCATCATACGTATGGCCCGCGTGCAGCATCCATTCCGCACCGAACCCTTTCAGTACTGCTATATCGGGATCGCTGTAGACCACGGTCGCATCAAGTACCTCGCGCTGAAACACTCGCGCGTTGTCGATGTCACGTACGAGCAGGTTTACGGTTAATCCTTTAAGCGATAGACCATACTTATCCCGCCGGCATCCATGCATCACCTGTACGCAATTTCATCGCCATCCCCGGTCGATTGCTATTGATCTGATCATGTTGGCGCCGAGCTTGAAACTACTATCGTCGCTTTTCTTTTGGATAGAAACTCGCTTCGCCGGGGGGGCGCGTCTTGAAACGCTTGTGTAGCCAAAAGTATTGCTCGGGTATCTCGCGCACCATCTGTTCGATCTCACGGTTCATTCGCTCGGCGTCACTCACTGCGTTATCGGTCGGAAAGTCCTTCAGCGGCGGTTTGAACGCCACTTCATAGCCCTTACCTCCCGGTAGCTGGCGGCAGTAACAGGGAATGACAACCGCATCGGTGAGTTTCGTCAAACGACCTAGAGTCGTGAGGGTGGCGGTGGAAACTCCAAAGAAGGGTACAAAAGCAGGGTTACGTTTACGCGGATCCTGATCCGGCAGGTAGTAAAGCGGGATGCCACTACGGACTTTCTTTACTAGCGTTATGAACGGTTTATTATATTCCATTAGGCTAAGCCCAAAGCGCATCCGGCCCTTTTCCATTATCAGGCGCAAAACCTCGTTGTCCACATGCCGGAACACCGCGCAGGTCGATCGATCCAGTGACAGACGTATTCCGGCTATCTCGAGACCGACAAAATGTGGCATAAGTAAAATGATGTTCCTTCCATCAGCGATTGCGCGGTCATAGTGTTCACGGCCACGTGTCGTGACCAATCGGCGCAGTCGTTGCGGTGATGCCCACCAGGCGATCCCCATACCGAGTAGCGCCTGACCAAAGACACGAAAATGACGTTTCACCATTTGTGTTTGTGCTGCCGCCGTCAGCTCGGGAAAGCATTTACGAATATTGATCGTCGCGATTTGTCGACGGCTGGGGTGCATGTAATAAAGCAGTGCTCCTAAGTTGCGGCCACCCCATGCCAACATCGGCAACGGCAATAAACCAATCACACGCAGCACACCGACGCCCAACCAGCGGTGCCAGTGTCGCGGGTGTAAGAAGAATCTCAGGCGACCTGTCTTAGGAATAGGGGGAGGGGCCATTATCGGGACGAGTCTTGAATAGCTTGAGAGTCCACATGTATTGCGCTGGCATTTTGCGAATGCCTTGTTCCAGCACTTGATTCATGCGCGTCGCATCCTTGTCGCGATCGCCAGTTGGAAAATCCTCTAGCGCTGCCCCTAACGTTACTTGATAACCTCGGCCTGCCGGCAGCAGGCGTGTAAAGAACGGAAGCACGGCCGCGTCAGTGAGATCTGCCAATCTCCCCAGCGTAGCTAGGGTCGCCATTTGGACACCAAAAAACGGTGCGAACACCGAGCGCCCCGGTCCGAAATCTTCATCTGGAATATAGTAGAAGATCATGCCTTGCTGCAGCGCGCGCACAACCGGTCGCATACCTTGGTTTCGCATGAGCAGACGACAACCAAAGCGCATACGCCCTTTGTTAAGCAACCAATTCAGCAGGATATTACGTGGCGGTTTGAACATTGAGAACTGGGCATGCTCTTTAGCCACGATGGTACCAAAGTTTATGCCAACGCAATGAGGCGCCAATAGAATAACGTTCTTCCCCCGACCGATCTCAGCACTCAAATGTTCGAGCCCAAGCAATTGGACCCTGCGTTCAAGCCTCTCTTTTGTGGCCCACGCAAACCAACCAAGGTCGACATAGCTTTGACCAGTGACAAGGAAATGCTGGCGCAATAAGCGTTTGCGCTCCGGTACACTAAGCTCGGGAAAACACATGGCCAGGTTGGTATACGCGATTCGCCGACGTTTGCGGTTGAGCACAAGAAACGACCAACCGTAGGCAGCGCCAAGCCAGCGACAGATACGCAACGGCAGCAGCGCGCTAAGGCGATACAGCCCCAACACCATCCAGGTTGTCCAATAACGCGGGCGAAGACAAGTAGGGCCAAGCTCGAGCGAATAGAAGTCGGGTAGCTTAGCCTTGGCGGCGCCGGTTATGCTGGCTGTATTCATATTTCTCGGATCATTCGGAGTTCAACGGCGGCCGGCATTATAGCCTCGGCTGTTGGGGCATTGAAAAATAGAGCGCTAGGCGACCATATGGCCGCCTCGGCCATGGTGATGCGGCGTAGCGTTGATGAATAATGCATTTCCCGAGGCGACCCAGAATGAGCTGGCCGTCACCAAAAAATCGCTCGGGCTAGGCAGCGAGTGGAAACAACGAAAGTTCGGCCCGCGCGCGGGAGTGGTTCGCCCGTCTCCGAGACCTGGTAGTAACCGTGACGCCTGTGGACATCTTAAGCTTTGGCATATCAACATCCATATTCATTATAACGGGTTTCTTAGCTCACCACTTGCCTAGGCAGTTCCCATCAACACTAAGTTATCTGCTGCTTCTTCAACGGGAATCTCCGCTCGGAGAGTGGAATCTAATATTCCGCCTAGTCCAGATCATAGGAAACAAGTCAAACTACCTTATTCATCGCTAGAACTGCATCACCGTAAATGAGAGTGGTCCCCGTTATTTGGTTTTGCTTGACAAGGTCAAGGATTCGCAAAGGGCCATGAGCTTAGGTATTGTCGTAGACGACACCATTCATTACCTGAGCAAGTATTATGCGGGCGCGGCGCGAGCAAAACCTAAGTGCGCCCGATGCGGTGCGTTTTGCCTTCCATACTGTGGGCACGGCACTATCGGTGAATACTTTAATCCTGGTCGCTGGCTTTTCCGTGCTGGCCTTTTCCGCCTTCGAATTGAACGCTGGCATGGGATTACTTACTGCCATCACCATTGCCTTGGCGCTGCTGACAGATTTTCTGTTCTTGCCACCACTTCTGATGAAACTCGAGGAACGAAAGTATGAAACGACTGCTGCCGCTGTTGCTGATACTTCTGCCGCTTAGCAGTATCGCCGAAACCCCCGAAGAAAAGGGTCTCGCCATCTCTATCGAAGCCGATCGGCGTGATCGCGGCTGGCATGATCAGACCGCGGACCTGATCATGATTCTCAAGAATAAACATGGCCAGGAGAGCCGGCGAAAGATGCGCACGCGCGCTATCGAAGTTGAGAACGATGGTGACAAGAGGTTGACTATTTTTGATGAACCGCGTGATGTAAAGGGCACCGCGCTTTTAAGCTTTAGTCACAAGGTCGAAAACGACGACCAATGGTTGTATCTACCGGCGCTGAAACGCGTCAAGCGCATCGCCTCAGCCAATAAGTCTGGCGCATTCATGGGCAGCGAGTTCGCTTATGAAGATGTGTCTTCGCAGGAAGTCGAGAAGTACAACTATAAATACTTGCGCGATGAGTCACTGGATGGTCAGCTTTGTTTCGTTGTCGAACGCTACCCGGTTAGCAAGTACTCAGGCTACACCCGCCAGGTCGTATGGACCGACCAAACCGAGTATCGGGTGCTAAAAACTGACTACTACGACCGCAAGAATGCCGCGCTGAAGACGTTAACCTTTAAGGGATACCAGAAATACTTAGATCAGTACTGGCGTGCACATGATATGTACATGATTAACCATCAGACGGGCAAGAGTACGCTGCTACAGTGGAGCAATTTCAAGTTCAACACAGGCCTCACCTCACGCGACTTCGATAAGAACAGCCTGAAGCGCGTCCGCTAACGCCCGTGCATTCGATACCGATTCGTCGGATCTTTTATGCGCTAGCGCTTTTGACAATAACAACATGCGCTACTGCTGGCGAGTGGTCTGGCTTTGTGGCCCTGGAAAATCGATATTTCCCCGAAGACCCGCTCTCATCAGAACAGCACGATAACTATTTATCCATCGTGGCCGAACCTGAATACTACCGGGATTGGGACGATGGCAGACAGAGTTTTATCTTCGTACCCTTTGTGCGCATCGATCAACACGACGATGAGCGCACCCACGTAGACATTCGCGAGCTCGAATGGATAAAGGCAGCGGAGCAACGCGAGTGGCGGATTGGCGTGCGCAAAGTATTTTGGGGTGTCACCGAGTTTCAGCATCTAGTTGACATCATTAACCAGACTGACGCGGTCGAGAATGTCGACGGCGAAGACAAGCTCGGCCAGCCGATGATTAACTTCGCACTTATCAAGGAGTGGGGCACACTGGATTTGTTCGCCCTTGTTGGCT
>LXTK01000159.1 GCA_001643475.1 Proteobacteria bacterium SPGG2
GTTCTTCGCGCTCGCCATCGCGCTGACGACGTATTTCCAGAAGATCGCCGATCGCGCCGACATCGCCTCGACCGCCGGCGTCTCGTTCTCGATCGACCACACCGCCGCGGTCATCGTGCCGGCGTCGTTCGGCCTGCTGTGGCTGGTCTCGCCGGCCGCGGTCTTTCTTGCGGGCGCGGCGCTCGCCGCGGTGTCGCTGGCGCTCTCGTTCAACGTGCCGGCCCGCCCCGAGCCGGGCAACGAGGTGGTGCTCGGCCTGCGCGGCGCAACGGTCCCGACGCCCGCCGAATAGACGCGCCGCGCCCGCCGTCGCCGATCCAAGCCAGCGCCGATCCAAGCCAGCGCCGATCCGAACTCAAACTCGCTTCGTCATTTGGGTATATTTTTAGTAAAAATCTAGTAATTTGTAGAACAACGAACTGCCCCAGCGGGGTCCGGAATTAACGGGGTCAGACATCATTTATGTGTTTGATATTTTTAAATATAAACTGTCATTAATGGAGTCTGACCCCATTATTCGGAATGCTCCGAAAAAGAATGCGTGACGACGTTCGGCGCCTGGATGTCGGTTGGGACTAGGTCGGCTCGCGCGGGACCCGGTGGCTCCAGCGGCGTTGGCGTATCGGCCGGCCGTCTTCGGTGGCTTCGAAGGCGAGCTCGATGTGCAGCGTATCGGCCGTGGCGCGGAACTCGGTCCGGGTCTCGACACCGGCGCGCCGGTCGCCGCGCCTGAGCCCCCAGCGCCAGATCAGCGCGACCGAGGCCGCGGCCGGGTCGTCGGCGGCGATGCGGTGGGTCTGCGAGGCGTAGGCGCCGATCTCGAGGCCCGAGGCGTCGAGCCGGAAGACACCGCCCTCCTCGATGTCGGTTAGCACCTGYTCGCCGGTCGCGAGGYCGCAAAGATCATGGTCGCGCGCGGCTCCGGAACTATTCTCTTTACCGGCGCCACCGCCTCGCTGCGGGGGAGCGCGCAGTTTTTCAACCTTGCGGTCGGTAAGTTCGGTCTGCGGGCGCTCGCACAAAGTATGGCACGGGAGTTAGGCCCGCAAGGCGTGCATGTCGCCCACGTGATCATAGACGGCCAGATCGCGAGCCCACGATATGCCGATCTTATTAAAGAACGTGGTCCCGACGCACTGCTCGACCCCAACGCCATCGCCGATACTTATTATCAGCTCCATTGCCAGGCGCGCAGCACGTGGACCCAGGAGATTGATCTGCGTCCCTGGGTTGAACGATTCTGACGGTTCGACGGCAGGCTTAAATAATACATAGCAGTCAACCTTCATCACGCCTGATTCCACTACTTCTCCCGATAGCTACTTTCTTCGCCACCTAACTCGGCCACAGCCAACCAAACACGCCGGCGGCTAGCAACGCGTAGACCAAAGCGTCGAACACACTCTTAATAACTGACAACCAGGGTCGGCCAAACCAGATCGCATCCTGAATTACCGCCGTTCCATACGCCAGCCAGGTAACGGTGCCGGCCACCCGGAACACTGCAAGATAGTCGCTCCCGGGCGCAAGTGTCCTACCGGCAACATAGGCAACAATGGCACTGATAATCAAATAAAAAACAAACGTCAGCGCCATATTCTTACCCATGGCTGGCATACCATTGGGCAGAATTGTTATGAAACCAACCGGTCCCTCGTCGAACCTCTTTTGCACCTCTGGCTTCTTCATATCAGCCATCGACATACAATGAGGAATATTGTATTGGCCAGGCCCAAGATTCTGTGGCCTGAGTGCCGCACGTGCCGCGTCTTCGTCTGGCAGACCTTGAGAGTCCTTTTTATGATGAGGAAGAACCATCCAAATGATGGCACTAGCGATCCAAACGATGATGGCAGACAGCAGAATCGGAAGCCAAAGCGAACCGAGGGTAGCCATATGAGCCTCCTGGGGTTGGTTGGTATTCACGAGCACCGACGACTACCACAGTATGCCTGCGTGCTGCGGGGTGTTCTAGAGCGTTTTGAGATACTCAATCAGGTCCCGGCGCTCATTGTCGGCAAGGTCAGCACCGTATTCGTGGCCCGCATTCGAGTTTCCGGGCACTGAAACATCGAAGCGGAAACTACCATCGTCCACAAACCCCATGTGTTGCGGATCGTAGACGCTTGTGCCACGCCAGAAGGTTTGTGCACGGTTCTTGGCGGGGGAAAGTAACTCCCACATGGTTCGTACTGAACCGTTGTGGAGATAGGGTGACCGCGCCCACACGCCGGCGAGATCGACCGCCCAGTACTTGCCGGTCGCACGAAACGGGGGCGCCTCACCTTGCGTATAACCCGAAATCCGCAGCGTGCGAAAAAGCTTGTCGTGAAGTGCCTCTTGGCGCCGATCAAACTGTCGGGCCCGGCGTATGTCAGTACCAATCACGAAAGGATTGTGAAGACGCGCCTGTGGATCCTTGGACTCAACGTCATGGCAAACGGCGCAATGACGCTGGTAGTGCGCTGCAGCCCGCTTCGCAGCAGCCGTATCTAGCGGCCAACCGCGGGGATAGGTTGGTGCGCGAATCATCTCGGTAAGTGCGGTATGGCGTTGTACTAAGGCAAGATCGAGTAAAGCGCGATTGTCGACGATTGGAGCGCCGAGTCCGAGCGATGCCGCCAGGTTGCGTGCAATGGGTTGTTGGGTATTCCCGTCCCAGTGTACCCAACCGCGTTCGGCCACGTTCCACACGAGACCGAACTTGACCGGGGCATGAGTAATAGCAACGCCAAATAACGATTGTGAAAGCAGACCGAACGCATTGTTACGACCAGGTCCGCCAGGCGGCGGAAGTTCGCTCGGGAGTACGGCCGGAAGGTGAAGCGCGGTACGCATGTTGTAGAAGGTCCGTAGCAAGGCACGCACGGTGGGAGCAAGATCAGCACCCCCAATGACCTCGGCTGGAGTAATCGCGAGCGCGGCGCTATCTAGCTTATGCAACTGACCGGGCTTGATCCCGACAGAACCAAAGGGATTGTTTCGTACAACCGAGTCGATTTTGTCGATTTGCCTATTAACGCTCGCCTCGACCGCGCCGACATCGCCCAAACCACCGGCTAACACGTAGTGCTTGAGAAATCGCATCATTCCATTGGGTTCAGCACTACGTAACATGGCGACGGTGACTGCCCCAAAGAATGCTTCGGCATCGAAATGACTCGTCATGCCGACAACACGAATAGGCGGTTTGCCGGGAAGGCCTACCTCGCCGAGATGGCATGACGCGCAGTTGACGCCAATCGCGCTGACGCCGCCCAAGTGTTGCACCACGGCACTACTCACCCCGATCGGAAAATCGCTGGCCTCATCATCTATAAGGCCAAAGGCAGCGACATCGACACCGCCGAAGAGATCGGGAAAGGCACCCACAACCCGCCAAACACGCGCACCGGAATCACCTCGGTGCCCATGGACCCGTGGAGGAAGAACTCAAGGTCGTCGGGCGACCACGTGGGGATCTGTGAGCTGTCGATTCGCCTTGAGGCGGCACCACCCTCGGCCGAGGTCCCGAATATCAAACTCCCCAGGCCCAACGCCAGACAGAGGGCACATGCGACCGATCTGAAAGTTCGTCCTGGAATCATTCGTGAAACCCCCTCCATTAAGGATATACCCTTCACGCGTCAATGGGCTTGGTGCTTACGTGAACACAGGAAATGGGTTTTTTAAAACTACTGCCATCATGGCCACGGAAACAGCGTATCGAATTCGCCGCTGGACGTCGGGAGTTGTTGCACCTTATTCGACGAACCCCGCATCCGACGGAACAGGCAGCGCATAGTCGGTCATATCCATACGCGTTTTCACGCTAGTATGAATTTTTGCGCCCTCTGGAATCTCGCGTTGCCCCCAACCGAGGAGTCGTTCGAGAAAATAATTCAGAAAGCAGCAACTCTAGGGTTGATTGGCCAACTCCATATCCCAGAGGCAGCCTCTACTTTGTGGCCATCTAGGTCGCGCACGAAACAACCATAGTACGGCTCACCGTAAAGCGGCCTTGGCCCAGGCGCACCGTCGTCCTCGCTCCCGGCCGCCAGCGCCGCTTCAAATCGAGGTGTGTACCATTAGCAGTGGTGGCAGATTTGCCATCGATAGGTATCTGCACCCAGAAGTCGGGAAACTGCTTGCCACAGGCAACCGCGTCGGGGTGTTCCATGATGCGCTTGCAACCTAAGGTTGGAAGTACTTTGTCGTAGAACCCAATCGCACGTTCGAAATCGTTTGTGCCGATCGAAATATGGGAAAGAATACTGGGAATATCGTCTACCATCCAGATGCTCCTCAGTTCTCCTTATTCACTCTTGCTGTAAAGATCGGCGTCTTCTGCAAGCCTTAAGATCTTAAGTGCTTCGCCGAAGGCGGTTGACGCCTCTGCTTCTTTGCTGCCTTGGAGTAGGCTTTTGCCGTCGGCAAGATACTTGTCAAGATCCGTACGTTGTTGCTCTGTCATTGGAAAGTTCTTGGCAACCAATTTGTCGATGGCTGCTAACTGGTCCTGCGGGGTGGAGGCACTGCAGGCGGCAAGTGCCCATGCGATGGACAATCCGATGACGTGTGATGTTCGCTTCATGGGCCGGATCTCCGTGGTTGTTCTGGCCAATGTGTGTATACCTATACTACTTTCTAACTCTTGCCTCTGTATAGGTAACAACGCGCTTTAACTCGGCAACCGGAATCTTGACCAAATTTCGATCATCGCCACCGCCTGTCAATATCCAGTCCCGCTCTAGAACCTTAGGGTCGATCAGAATGGTCGCATTCGGCGCATTCAACGGCGAGTTACCGCCAAGCTGTTGCCCCAAATATCGTTCACTCTCTTCGGCTGTCACGATGCGCGGCCGATCGGTCAAATCCAACGCTTTTCTCACTCGCTCTGTGCTCGCTCTGGCATCCGCCGGTACCAGTGCAATCACCAACCTCTCATCCGAGGTCAGCATTACAATCGACTTCGTGAATCTCTCTATCGGATAACCGCTGACCGCTACCGCTTCTTGTACTGAGTGCACGCTCCCCTCAAACCCTAGCATCTCGGCGTCGACCTTTTTCTGTTCGATCCACTGCTTCATTTTGTCGGATAATTCGCTCACGATTTATTGGCTGCGATCTTGATAGCAAATCGGTCCCGCTCTACTGGG
>LXTK01000123.1 GCA_001643475.1 Proteobacteria bacterium SPGG2
GGGCTCGGACAGTCGATCGAAAACCTCGAAAAACTGGAGGCGGTGTTGTTGGTGGGCACCAACATTCGCAAGGATCAGCCAATGTTGGCGCACCGTTTGCGTAAGGCTCAGCTCAAGGGCGCCCATGTCATGGCCATCAACCCGGTGGATTACGCTTTTACCTATCGTCTTTCGCAGAAAGTCATTACCGATCCGGCAGATATGGTGCCATCGCTGGCAGGTGTGGCCAAGGCGCTAGCCGATGTCGAGGGGCCCAAGTCTGGCGGTGTACCGCCGTGGTTTAGTGAGCTCAAACCGAGCGAGACAGAAAGGCAGATTGCGGAACTTCTTGCAAGCAAGGAACGTGCCGCGGTGATACTCGGAAATCTTGCCGCTAGTCACGAGCATGCAGCTCAATTGCGGGCATTGGCAGCCCTTGTCGCTAACTTCGCGTCGGCGACATTTGGGCAATTGTCGGAAGCAAACAGCGTCGGTGCTTGGCTAGCGGGATGTATCCCACATCGCGGTCCCAACGGTGTTGCCGTATCAGCGGGGCAGGATGCGCGCACCATGATCAGTGAGCCGCTCAAGGCCTATGTGCTATTGGGGGTAGAGCCTGAATTCGATTGCCTCGATGGCCAACGGGCGCGCCAGGCGATGGCGGCGGCGGAGTTTGTTGTCATGTTGACGCCGTTTAAGCCAACGCCCGCGACCAGCGATGCCATGAATTATGCCGATGTGCTGTTGCCGCTTGCACCGTTCACCGAGACCGCCGGTACGTTCGTAAACTGCGAGGGCCGGTGGCAGTCGTTTGCCGGGGCAGTGCAACCGCTGGCAGACACTCGACCCGGTTGGAAGATCTTGCGTGTGCTGGGCAACCTACTGGATCAGCCGGGTTTCGAATATGTAAGTGTTGAAGATGTTCGGTCAGAAATCGACAAGCCCGACGCGAGCCAAGCTGAATCGCAATCACTAAGCGTGCCGGCCAACATCAATGGCCCACATGATGGCTTGTACCGTATCGTCGAAACACCGACCTATGTAGTAGACAGTTTGGTACGCCGCGCCCCGGCCCTACAAGCAACCGCGGATAACCCACCGCCGGCAGCTCGCATGAATGCGGCACAAGCGACCGCCCTTGGGCTCACGGATGCCCAACAAGTGGTTATACGTGTCGGCGATGGCAGCGCCACCTTGGATCTTGTCATCGATCCGCGGGTCGCCGATCGCTGTGTGTTGGTGCCGGCCGGCTATCCGCAAACGGTTGCACTCGGTGCTCACGGCGAAGCCACAGTGGGGAAGGCGAGCTGACCATGGTGGAATCGCTCATCGAATCCGGACTGGCGCTGTGGGCATGGTTCCCCGATTGGTCCCAGGTTGGACTGATCAATCTCGGGTTGATTGTGGCCATTGTTGTGCCGTTGCTGCTGTCTGTCGCTTACCTTACGTTTGCAGAGCGCAAGCTGATTGGTTATATGCAGGTGCGGATAGGCCCGAATCGGGTGGGGCCACGCGGTTGGCTGCAACCCATCGCCGATGGGCTCAAACTGCTGCTCAAAGAAATCATTATCCCCACCAACGCCAATAAGTTTCTATTTGTCATCGCGCCGGTATTGGTGATGGCGCCAGCTCTGGTCGCCTGGGCGGTGATCCCGTTTACCGACACCCTGGTGTTGGCCAACATCGATGCCAGCCTACTGTTTATATTGGCGATCACGTCTATGGGGGTGTACGGCGTCATCGTTGCCGGCTGGGCATCGAATTCTAAGTATGCGTTCCTCGGTTCCTTGCGCTCAGCCGCACAGATTGTGGCCTACGAGATTGCCATGGGATTTGCGCTCGTGGGCGTGTTGATGGCGGCGGAAAGCCTGAACTTGCGCGAGATTGTCTTACGACAACAAGGCGGGTTGCACCAGTGGTATGTGTGGCCGCTGTTTCCACTGTTTCTGGTTTATCTCATCTGTGGGGTAGCGGAGACGAATCGCGCGCCGTTTGATGTGGCCGAAGGTGAATCCGAGATTGTCGCTGGCTTTCACGTCGAGTACTCGGGAATGACTTTCGCTGTTTTCTTCTTGGCGGAGTATGCCAACATGATCCTGATCGCGACGTTAGTCGCCATCATGTTTTTTGGTGGCTGGCTCTCGCCTATCGACGGGCTGGTGAATCAGGCTGTCTTCGCGGTGCCAGTCGTTGGCGCGTTGGCAGATAGCGGCATACATTGGCTTTTCTTGAAGATCGGGTTTGTCCTGTTCTGTTTCGTGTGGTTTAGGGCGACATTCCCGCGTTACCGATACGACCAGATCATGCGTTTGGGTTGGAAGGTGTTCATCCCCGTAACCTTGGTATGGATCGTCGTGCTCGGTGCCGCCATGCAAACGCCATTCGGATATCTCTTTCACTAGGCATGATCAGATGAATGCGTTTAAGCACTATGTAAATAGCTTCTTACTGATCGAGTTGTGCAAAGGCTTAGGGGTGACCTTACGCCATTTATTTGCACGCAAGATAACGGTGCAATACCCGGAGGAAAAAACGCCGCTTTCGCCGCGGTTTCGCGGGTTGCTCGCATTGCGTCGCTATCCCAACGGCGAGGAGCGCTGTATTGCTTGTAAGCTATGTGAGGCAGTGTGTCCTGCCCTGGCCATCACCATCGAATCAGAAGAGCGCGAAGACGGTACGCGTCGAACCACACGCTACGACATCGATCTCTTTAAGTGCATCTACTGTGGCTTTTGCGAGGAGTCCTGCCCAGTGGATGCGATTGTGGCGACATCGTTTTTTGAGTTTCACTTCGAGGGTCGCGGAGAGCATGTGATTACTAAACAGCAACTGTTGGCCGTAGGTGACAAATTCGAAAAACAGATCGCCGCCGATCGCGAAGCCGATGCGGCCTATCGCTAGAGAAGTAAATAATAACGAACGAGTCTAACTAATAACAAACAAACCTAACTGATGACTTTCGAGCAGATCGTCTTTTACTTCTTTGCAACGGTGTTGCTATTCGCGGCGGGTATGGTCATCACCATACGCAACCCGGTAAAGGCAGCGTTATCCTTGGTGCTAGCATTCTTTACCGCTGCGGGCCTTTGGATTCTCCTGGAAGCTGAGTTTCTGGCGATTACGTTGGTGTTGGTGTACGTCGGTGCGGTGATGGTTTTGTTCTTGTTTGTCATCATGATGCTCGACATCAACCTGCTGCGCCTGCGTGAAGGATTTGGTGAGTACCTGCCTATCGGTGGCATTGTCGCCGTGCTCCTGGCCATTGAGATGGCGATCATCCTTGGGCCACGACATTTCGGCCTACAAAGGATTGCCGCCCCCGCTGGTCATCCTGCCAGCTACAGCAACACCAAAGAGCTCGGCCGGGTCTTGTATATAGATTACGTTTATCCGTTCGAGATCGCAGGATTCATCCTGCTCGTCGCTATTATCGCGGCGATCGCACTGGCATTGCGCCGCCGTAAAGACACGAAATATCAGGATCCCCGCCGGCAGGTTCGCGTCCAGCGTAGCGATCGGGTGCGCTTGGTAAAGATGCCAGCCGAAAAGAAGCTCTAACAAAGAGTTCGAGCGAATGATACCGCTGTCCCATTACTTGATATTAGGCGCGATTCTGTTCGCGCTCAGCGTGGTCGGCATATTCTTGAACCGCAAAAATGTGGTCATTCTATTGATGGCGATCGAGCTCATGCTTCTCGCTGTCAATATGAATTTCATTGCCTTCTCGCATTATCTAAATGACATTGCCGGCCAGATTTTTGTGTTCTTTATCCTTACCGTCGCGGCGGCGGAGGCAGCCATCGGGCTTGCCATCATCGTTGTGATTTTCCGTAATCGTGGCACGATTAATGTCGAAGACCTCGACGCTTTAAAGGGCTAAGAATGTTTGGCTTGGACATCGAGACGATCTACCTGGCGATTCCACTAGCGAGCTTGGCCGGCGCGGTTATTGCCGGCATGTTCGGCTGGAAGATCGGGCGACGCGGCGCCCATAGGGCAGCAATATTGGGGGTAACCGTATCCTTTGTGCTTTCGTTGGCCGTGTTCAAGGACGTCATCATTGATGGTCACTACTTTAACGGGCCCGTGTACACGTGGGCGGTAAGTGGTGGCATCCCCTTTGAGATCGGTCTGCTCATCGACCCCCTGACGGCTGTGATGTTAGCGGTCGTGACGTTCGTGTCTTTGATGGTACACATCTACACCATCGGCTATATGCATGACGATCCGGGATACCAGCGTTTCTTTTGCTATACGGCACTATTTACTTTCTTCATGCTTGTGCTGGTGATGTCGAATAACTTTCTACAGTTGTTTTTCGGTTGGGAAGGTGTGGGCCTCGTATCGTATCTGTTGATCGGGTTTTGGTTCGAGCGTGAGTCCGCGATTCACGCAAACCTGAAGGCGTTTTTGGTTAACCGCGTCGGCGATTTCGGTTTCCTGCTTGGAATCGTCGTGATCTATATGTATTTCGGCAGCCTGGACTAYGCAGCTGTGTTTGCCNATTGTGGGGTGAGTCATGGGACAGCTGCTGGACCCAACACGCCAGTACCTCGACGAGATTGGTATCTCGCCGCTGCTGACCGCGGACGAAGAAAAACACTACGCGCGGCGTGCTCAAAATGGCGACGAAGCAGCACGGCAGTGCATGATTACGAGCAACCTTCGGCTGGTGGTCAAGATTGCCCGGCGCTACCTGAATCGCGGCTTGCCCTTACTCGACCTGATCGAAGAGGGCAACCTCGGGCTGATCCACGCGGTGAAGAAGTTTGATCCCGAACGCGGCTTTCGTTTTTCGACCTACGCGACCTGGTGGATTCGGCAAACCATAGAGCGTGCCATCATGAATCAGTCTCACACAGTGCGCCTTCCTATTCATGTCATCAAAGACATCAATTCGTGCCTGAGGGCAGCGCGGCACTTGCGTCAGGATCAGAATCTGGCGCCGACGATTAACGAACTCGCGGAGTACCTGGGTCGTGACGTGGCTGCTGTCGAGCGCCTGATGGCGCTGCACAATCGGGTTACCTTGCGAACAGCGCCAGCGGACGAAGAGGGATGCGGTCCTGTGGATTTATTGCGCGCGAAACGTGATGCGGAACCATCGCGTTGTGCTCAAAAAG
>LXTK01000183.1 GCA_001643475.1 Proteobacteria bacterium SPGG2
AGAAGCACCCGAAGCGGAAGGTATCGAGCTTAGCCTGGATGAAACAACGGTCACCGCGGATGAATCCCTGGAGGTCGACTTTGCAGATGCGCTAACGCCTACGTCTTCGGGTTCGTTGCCGAGCCCTGAGTTGTCATTGGCTGACGACGATGACCAAGAACCGGGGCTGACCAACGATGCGGCGATGCCAGCAGAGAGTCCGTCGCCCACCGCGGTGGAGACCCTACATTCCCTCAAGGGTGATCAACCCCAAGAATCGGTGGAATACCCCGAGGATGAGGAGGGCCCGTTCGTATCTGAGGGGCAACAAACCTTCGAATTTGAAGCGTTAGAGCCCGGCCCCAGCGCATCCGATGCAGGGGTAAAGGCCGCCGAACGCGAGGTTGTCGACGACCTAGAGCCTAAAGAACTGCATGAAACGGTCGAAATACCGGATGAAAGCCCTCGTCAAGCCGAGAATTCAGAACTACGCTTAGAAGACACGAAATCAGCGCTGGTCGAGCCCGCAGGCGAGATGGTGCCTCTGGTCCCAGACGAGGAAATGTCTATGGAGCTGGGGGCCGAACTGGAAGCGACCACCGAAGCTTCTTTGTCAGCGGATGACGTCGATGTTGAGAATGATTCGCCAGCCTTAAGCCCCATGGATGTCCTTGAGATCCCCGGCGAGGAAACGATGTCCGAAGAAGTGACGGAACAGGATCGGGCAGCCATGCAAAATAGTGATCACGAACACAACACAGCGATCAGCCGCGCGGCAAGTGACGCGACAACGGTCTTGCTTACACCAAACCAAGCGCAGCCAGGGGATCACGAGTTTGCAGACGAGCCTACCGTCGAGCTAGATCACAGCGAGCCCGTCAGCGAGAGCAGCGAATCAGCTGCCCCTGTGGAGGGGTCGCCAGAGAACAAGCCAAGCGAAACCAAGCAAGAATCAACACCGGTCGTTACTTTGTCCAGCGACAAACAGAAAAGCGTCGCCTCCAAAGCGCCGATGACAAGCCCGAAAAACAAGATCTTTGCCATTGCGTCCGTAGGCGAAGTGAAAGAACTCAAAATGCCAGGCATCGATTTCGACCTCGGTACCGCGGCTGACGAGAAAGCGCGGCCCGTTGCCGCAGGCGATCCGTCACCCGATGACTCGGAATACATTGATTTGGCTGGGTCAACGTCTGCCAAGGACGCAGCGCCACCTGTAAAGTCAAGCAAGGAGGGCTACAAGCGCACACCTTGGCCGACCCCGTCAGCGCTGTTTCGAAAAAACAGTGCGCCCAAGACAAAGCAGACGTCGGGTATGCCCTGGGGCCACAAGGGCGTGGGAGCATCAGCTAAGGGATCGCCACACGTCATCGAACCCCCATTGTCAACGGCTAAATTCGATGCATCCGCTAAGACATTAGATTCGTCGAGACCGCTCAAGCAGCCCAAACCTAAGGCAAGGGTTGAACAAGGTACGAAGAATATCCCAGTACTCGACGAAGTCGTTGGCCGACCTGCTCAACTCAAGAAACGCAAGAAGAAACCAGTCCCATTAGCGTCGCCCAAAGCTGAGGCCCGCAACGTAGCCGTCAATGTCATCGCTAAACTCAACCTGGAGTTGCGCAAGTGTGGTGAGCGCGCCCTAAGTCCGGTTACAATCGATCGTCTCCAGTTCCTATTGCGCGAAGCCCTGGAACAATATGCTAAAGGTGTGGAAAATAGCCCTAAGCGGCACTAGACAAGCTGGGCAAACTGTAAGTATTGCTAGGGCGGGAACATTCCCGCCCTTTTAGTATGAGTGAATACGATGCGCTCAGAAAAATTCAATAAAATCTACAACCCTCACGCGATTGAGGAGCGCATATACAAGCAGTGGGAATCGGGTGATTATTTCGCCCCGACTAACAATGGTTCTGCCTACTGTATTGCCATCCCGCCACCCAATGTGACCGGCAGCCTACACATGGGTCATGCCTTTCAAGATACATTGATGGATGCCCTCATTCGATATCACAGGATGCGCGGCGACAACACCTTGTGGCAAGCCGGTACTGATCACGCCGGTATCGCCACACAGATGGTCGTCGAACGTATGCTCGAAGCTGAAGGCAAGACCCGACATGACTTGGGGCGCGATGCATTCATTGACCGCGTGTGGCAATGGAAGGAACAGTCTGGTGGCCGGATTACTCAACAGTTGCGGCGCATGGGCGCATCGCTCGATTGGACACGTGAGCGCTTTACCATGGATGAGGGCCTGTCGCATGCCGTGGCTGAGGTGTTCGTGAGGCTCTACGACGAGGGCTTGATTTATCGCGGTAAACGCTTGGTTAACTGGGACCCCATATTACATACGGCCATATCAGATCTAGAGGTGATATCTGAAGAAGAAGACGGGTTTCTTTGGAGCATTCGTTATCCGCTAGTTGATGGATCTGGCCACGTCGTGGTGGCAACCACACGCCCCGAGACCATGCTCGGGGATACGGCCGTCGCCATTCATCCCGACGACGAACGCTACCGGAAATTGATCGGTAAGAAAGTTGAGCTGCCCTTGACCGGCCGACAGATCCCAATCATTGCAGATACCTATGTTGACCCCGAATTCGGATCTGGTTGCGTCAAGATCACGCCGGGACATGATTTCAATGATTACGAAGTTGGGCAGCGCCATAGCTTAGAAATCATCAATATTTTCTCCGACGACGCCCACATCTATTTGCCCGGATCAAACTACTATGGCTTGGATCGTTATGATGCACGCCAACGCATTGTCGACGATCTGACCGCCGCGGGCTTACTAGAAAGCACGGAGAAGCACAAATTGATGGTCCCGCGTGGTGATCGCACCGGATCGGTGATCGAGCCTTACCTCACTGATCAGTGGTATGTCAAAACCGGCCCGCTGGCCGAGCCCGCGATTGCTGCCGTCGAATCCAATGCAATCAGATTCGTACCCAGTAACTGGGCCAAGACCTACTTTGAGTGGATGCGAAACATCCAGGATTGGTGCATTTCTCGTCAGCTCTGGTGGGGACACCGGATTCCGGCCTGGTACGACGACGCCGGTAATATTTATGTCGCCCATGACGAGCCGGCCGTACGCCAGAAATACAGCTTGGGTGCAGACATCAAGCTTAGACAGGACCCCGATGTCCTCGATACCTGGTTTTCGTCCGCGCTTTGGCCGTTCTCGACCCTAGGCTGGCCGGAGAATACACCTGCCTTAAAGACTTTCTATCCGACCAGCGTGCTTGTCACCGGATTCGATATCATTTTCTTTTGGGTCGCGCGCATGATCATGTTCGGTTTGAAATTTACCGGCGAGGTCCCTTTTCGTGAGGTCTATATCCACGGCCTAGTACGGGACGCTGACGGCCAAAAGATGTCTAAGTCCAAGGGCAATATCTTGGATCCGCTTGATCTCATTGATGGTATTGAATTGGAACCGCTCGTTGAGAAACGTACCATTGGCCTGATGCAACCTCAGCTCGCGAGCAACATCGAGAAAGCGACGCGTCGACAATTCCCAGATGGGATCCCAGCCTACGGCACTGACGCGTTGCGGTTCACGTTCGCAAGTCTAGCCACACAAGGACGCGATATCAGATTCGACACCGGTCGCATCCAAGGCTACCGAAATTTCTGCAACAAACTCTGGAACGCATCACGTTATGTACTGATGAACGTCGAGGACCAAGACTGTGGGTTAGACAATCGCGAGGTTACGTTGACCGATGCCGACAGTTGGATTATTTCGCGCCTACAGCAAGTAGAGGCCGAGATAGACACCGCGATGAACGAGTATCGCTTCGATCTCATGGCCAGCGCGATTTATGCATTTGTCTGGGACGAATATTGCAGCTGGTATCTGGAGCTCGCCAAAGTTACGCTGACCAACCCAACCAGCCCACAGTCGCTCCAACGCGGAACTCGGCGCACCCTAGTGCATGTGTTGGAAGCGATATTGCGCTTACTGCACCCGACGATGCCCTTCATCACTGAGGAAATCTGGCAAATCGTTGCACCGCTGGCGGGCAAGAAAGGTGAGACTATCATGCTGCAATTCTACCCCCAGGCACAGCCGGAAAAGATCAATCAGGCGGCATTAGAAGAAATGCACTGGGTGATGGCGGTTATCTCGGGCGTGCGGAATATCCGTGGAGAAATGGATATTCCGCCCAGCAAGCCATTGCCCGTGTTGTTACAAAACGGGCACGATAGTGACCGCGAACGTTTGCAACGCAATAAACACTACCTCATTGCTCTCGCCAACATGGGTAGCATAGTTTGGCTAGATGACAGCGAGGACGCCCCTGAATCGGCAACCTCGCTGGTCGGGCGCATGCGGGTGCTTGTGCCGCGTGGCTCCATTATCGACAAGGAGGCGGAACTACGACGTCGGCGGCGCGAACGAGCCAAAGTGGAGGAAAACCTGAACCGCGCCTGCGCTAAACTCGATAACCCAAGTTTCCTAGAACGTGCACCGGAGAAAATTGTCGCCCAAGAACGCCGGCGCGTGATCGAGTTTGAGACTGCGCTAAAAGATATCGACGAGCAATTAGCGCGCTTACTTAGGGATTAAGACGAACCCACCGAAAGCTCACGGGCCAGCACCAGGGCGTCTTCGCGGCCGCGGCGCGCCGGATAATAGTCCTTACGCACTCCAATCTCGTTAAAGCCCATACGGCAATAAAGCTCATAGGCGATTTTGTTCGACGCGCGCACCTCGAGTAACGCCACGCCAGCAAAAGCCTGTCGTGCTACCCCCAGTAAGTGATTAATCAGATTGCTACCCAATCCCTGTACGCGGTGATCGGGGTGAGTGCAAACGTTCAGCAGATGGCACTCACCAGCCCCTATCGACATAATGCCATAGCCCTGTAAGCTACGGTGACCATCATAGACCTGACAGTGATAACCCACGCGCAGGCAGTCGCGAAAAATCGCTTCAGTCCAAGGAAATTCATAAGACGCGCGTTCGATCGACAGCACGCCAGGTAAATCAACTTCACGCATTGGCCGTAACACGGGTAATGGCTGCGAGACCACCGCGCTCATGCGCCACCCACTATGGAACGAGCGAGACACAAATCTTGCCAAGACTTGGATTTATCCACCGGATTACGCAATAGATATGCGGGATGATAAGTCGCGACTAACGGTGTGTTGTGGTAGCTGAGCCGGCGACCGCGGAGCTTGCCAAGCGCTAGGTTCGTTTTCAGCAAACTATGCGCCGCGTGGCGACCAAGGGCAAGAATAATGCGCGGCTTGATCAACTCAATCTGTCGAAGCAGATATGGTTCACAGGCCTCAACTTCTTCAAGCTGCGGGTCTCGGTTGTTAGGGGGACGCGACTTCAGTACGTTCGCGATATACACATCTTCTCGTTTGAGGCCAACTGCAAACAACATTGCATTTAGCAACTGGCCCGCCCGACCAACGAAGGGCTCGCCGCGCCGATCTTCTTCCGCACCAGGGGCCTCGCCAATAAACAACCAGTCAGCGTCTCGATTGCCCACGCCGAATACTGCCTGTGTACGCGTCTTGTGCAATGCACACTTCGTACAGTTGTGCACGGCTCCCTGGAGCAGATCCCAATCCATTTGACTGATATCGGTGGTATCTCGCGTGGTGACCACTGCCGGGGCCGGGGGTGACGCCGGCGTGGGTTTCAGCGAACGCCGTTCCCACCGATCGATACCCATGGCGTCCAGGTACTCCCGACGCCGTGCCTCACGGCTCTCCATGCGACTAGCATACCGAGTGGGCGGCTTAACACAAGGGTCACTACCCGTCTATTCCCCACGAATAGCCTTGTACGCTAGGCAATCTTTGGTTTGGTTGTTATGATCATAGCGTGAAAACAGCCAAAATATTCATCTTCGCGCTAATCTTGGGTGCGCTGATCGCATTTCCACTAGGAATCAACTTTGGCCGCGACGCCCCGTTGCTTAGCAATCCGTTTAAACAACGCAGCGTCCAGGACAAGATGATAGACACGGTCAAGGAAAGCGCCGAGAAAGCGCTCGAAAGCGCCAAAGAAAAGCTCCACGAGGCGACCGAGCCGCTCAAGGAATAACCCGAGCCATAGGCCTTACAATGGCGGCATCTCGGGCACGCTAGTTCCTGTCTCGCCCGTCTATATCGCCTGACCCGATTGTGGATGTGTCCGCTGCGACGGCGATACCAACTTGTTTAGTGCATTCACGTAGGCCTTGGCGGAAGCGATGACGATGTCGGTATCCGCGCCGTGGCCATTGACGATTCGACCGGCCCTCTCCAGGCGAACCGTCACCTCTCCCTGGGCGTCGGTACCGCTGGTAATGGCGCTTACAGAATACAGCTGTAGCTCACTTTGGCTGCCAACAACGCTGTCTATGGCCTTATAAACGGCATCCACCGGACCGCTCCCAGACGCTTCTGCCCGTTTTTCTTCGCCGTTGACCGATAGCACAACCGCTGCGTTCGGGGTCTCGCCGGTCTGCGAGCATACCTTGAGGGAAACCAAACGTAGGTGCTCGTTGGCATGCTCTAGACCTTGCTCAGTTACCAAGGCTTGTAAATCCTCATCAAAGATCTCGTGTTTTTTATCAGCCAAGTCCTTAAACCGAGCGAATGCACTATTAAGTTTTTCTTCTGTCGAAAACTGGATGCCGAGCTCAGCCAGACGGCTACGAAATGCGTTGCGACCTGAGTGTTTACCCAACACGATGCGGCTCGCGGCCCAGCCGACATCCTCGGCTCGCATGATTTCATAGGTCTCACGCGATTTAAGCACGCCGTCTTGATGTATACCGGCCTCGTGCGCGAAGGCATTGGCGCCGACAATGGCCTTGTTGGGTTGGACGGGGAAACCGGTAATGTTCGATACCAAGCGGCTCGCGGGGACAATGTACTTGGTTTCGATACGCGTATCGCATGAGAACATATCCTGTCGAGTACGTACTGCCATCACGATTTCCTCGAGCGATGCGTTGCCAGCGCGCTCGCCAAGACCATTAATGGTGCATTCAACTTGGCGCGCCCCACATCTCACGGCCGCAAGCGAATTAGCAACCGCGAGCCCCAGGTCATCGTGACAATGGACTGAGAATACAGCCTTATCAGAGTTCGGTATGCGTTCCATAAGTTCGACGATCAATGCCGCAAACTCTTCGGGCAGGTTATAACCGACGGTGTCCGGGATATTCACGGTGCGTGCACCGGCGTCGATGGCCGCCTCCAATACGCGACATAGAAAATCCGTCTCTGAGCGCCCCGCATCTTCCGGGGAAAATTCAACATCGTCTGAATATTGGCGCGCGCGCTTTATCGCCTTTATCGCGTGCTCCACAACTTCGTCCGGTTGCATGCGAAGCTTGTCTCGCATATGGATGGGCGACGTAGCAATGAAGGTATGAACGCGGCCTGAGACCGCAGGCTTAATCGCTTCACCAGCTCGATCTACATCACTCCCGACTGCCCGCGCTAACGCACACACCGTGCTATCGGTGATGGTTTCAGCTACAGCACGTACCGCTTCGAAGTCGCCAGGACTGGCCGCTGGAAATCCGGCCTCGATGATGTCTACCCGCATCCGTTCCAAGATTTTGGCGATGCGTATCTTCTCCTCACGGGTCATAGACGCGCCCGGACTCTGCTCGCCATCACGCAAGGTCGTATCAAAAACGATCAAATGGTCACTCATGTCTGTAATCTCTCTACATCGTCGTCAGCGTGATCCCGCTGGGAATCAGCTTACACACTTACACAAGAATCAATCGAATCGAATTGGGGGTAGAGTATGTGCGCCTAGCGGCGCAGGAATAGCGCGAGGAGAAGAGGAAAACGAGCAGCGACATCCACACGGCGTGCCGTCTGGCTCTGGAGAGTGATCGCTACGGTCGTTTGATCGGCTTGCACTTAAGAATTCTCCCTACAGCGGCCTAATACTAAACCGCTGAACGCTTAATTTCAAAGCCTTTTTGTGGGCTCGGGTTGCCGATGAGAAGTGCGCCGCAACAGCTTCCAACCGCTCATGGCCGGGCCGTGTAGGGCGTAAGTAAGAGCGCAAATGAAAAGTACCTGCGGGGGATCCAGAAACACCAGAACAAAAATTAGTGGCACGATAAGTACCGCCATAAACGGTACTCGCCCTTTGAGGTCAAGTGCTTTTAAACTGTGGTAGCGAATATTGCTGACCATCAGAGCGCCGGCCAGCACCGTCATCAATAGGGCCAGAATGCTGATCTCTTTGCCGGGCACGCCATAACTAAGCAGTACCCACACAAACCCCATTAGAAAGGCGGCAGCGGCCGGAATCGGCAATCCCTGGAAGTAACGCTTATCTGCCACTGCCAGCTGGGTGTTGAAACGCGCCAACCGCAATGCCCCACACACCGCATAGATGAACGCAGCAAGCCAGCCAAGCGTACCGATACCCGATAGCGCCCACTCGTATATCACCAAGGCCGGAGCCAGACCGAAGGACACGACATCGGCGAGACTATCGTATTCGGCGCCAAAGTCACTTTCCGTACCCGTCCAACGAGCGACGCGGCCATCTAGGCCGTCCATGATCATGGCGATGTATATAGCGAGCGGCGCGAACTCGAAATTGCCGTTCATCGCTTGGACGATAGCGAAAAAACCAGCGAACAGCACTGCCGTGGTAAACAGATTCGGCAGAATATAGATACCCTTGCGTTTCTCGGCGCGGGTGTTCTTAGAGCGCTTCCTTTGTAAGATCTTAGTTTTCATGGTCAATGCACCAAGAAACCAATGATATCACTGCCTGCTTTGACTTTGTCACCCAAGGCGCTGATCAGCTGCGTGCTGATGGGCATGTAGACGTCGACCCGAGACCCAAATCGGATGAAGCCATAACGCTCACCTTGGGCAATACGCTCACCAGGTTGCACATCACAAAGTATACGCCGAGCCAGCAATCCAGCAATCTGAACTACGACGATATCGTCCTCTTCGTCGGTCCGAATCCAGATCGCGTTTCTCTCATTCTCGCTGGAGGCCTTATCCAGCGCGGCATTGAAGAATCGTCCTGGCGTATGCCAGCGCTCCATCACTTTGCCTTCGGTGGGGCTACGGTTGGCATGAGCATCGAAGATGTTCATGAATACACTAATGCGCTTGGCCGGTCGCTTGAGGTAGGGATCTGTTACATCATCCACAGCAATTACCCGCCCATCAGCCGGACACACAATTCCCAGCGGCGCAGCTGGGATGGTACGCGGCGGATCACGAAAGAATTGAACAACGAAGATGAATAGCAGCCACAGCGGCAGCGCCCATACCCAGCCTATGAAATAGTGTACCGCCGCCGCCGCCGCACCGGAGATGGCGATGTGCGCCCAACCCTCACGCGCCAGAATCGGCTGCCTGCCCTTAGCCATGTGGACCCAAACGGCTCAAAGGTATCGGATGGGTTAGTTCTTTTCCTTGTCGACCAGCTTGCCAGCCTTGATCCACGGCATCATATCACGCAGCTGTGCGCCCACCACCTCTGATGCGTGCTGGCTGGCTTTGGTGCGCAACTCGGGAAAGCGCTTGCCACCGGTGGCGTTCTCGGCCATCCATTCGCGTGCAAACTCACCGGATTGAATCTCCTTGAGAATCTTCTTCATCTCCGCCTTCGTTTGCTCATTAACGATACGCGGACCGCGGGTCAAATCACCATACTCGGCGGTGTTCGAGATCGAATACCGCATGTTCTGAATACCGCCTTCGTACAGGAGGTCAACGATCAATTTTAATTCGTGGAGACACTCAAAATACGCCATCTCCGGGGCATAACCGGCCTCGGTCAGTATTTCAAAGCCCGCCTGCGCCAGTGACGTCAGCCCCCCGCACAGCACGGTCTGCTCGCCAAATAGGTCAGTCTCCGTCTCTTCGCGAAACGTCGTTTCGATAACGCCGGCACGGCCACCACCAATCGCAGACGCATATGACGATGCAATGTCTCGGGCTTTACCTGAGGAGTCTTGTGCTATCGCAATAAGACACGGTACGCCACCACCCTCGGTGTAGGTCGAACGCACCAGATGCCCGGGACCTTTGGGCGCCACCATGAACACATCCAGATCGGGTCGCGGCTCGATAAATCCGAAATGAATATTGAACCCGTGCGCGAACGCTATAGCAGAGTTTTGCTTCAATGAAGGCTCTATACTTTCTTTATAGATCGCCGCTTGGTTCTCATCGGGCGCCAAAATCATGGTTATATCGGCCTCACCCACGGCATCGGCGACCGGCTCTACCGCCAGGCCCGCCCTCTGGGCCTTCGCCGCCGAGGCGGAGCCCTCACGCAAACCAATTACTACGTCGACACCGCTCTCCTTCAGGTTGTTGGCATGGGCATGCCCCTGCGACCCATAGCCGATAATCGCTACTTTCTTGTTCTGAATAATGGAAAGATCAGCATCTTTATCGTAATAGACCTTCATGACACCACCCTCAAACGCATAACTAGGCGTGCATCATACGCGCAGAGCCTTCTCTCCGCGAGCGATCCCCGAGACCCCAGAGCGCGCCACCTCGATAATCCCCACCCCACGAATGGCCTCTAAAAACGCGTCCAACTTTTCGCCAGTACCGGTAACCTCGATGGCATACGTGGTGTCGGTGACATCGATTACACGAGCACGAAAAATATCCACCAACCGCGCAACCTCCTCGCGCGCGTCACCAACCGCTCTCACCTTGATCAGCATCATTTCACGTTCTATATGCCGGCCCTCGGTGAGGTCACTAAGCTTGACCACTTCCACGAGTTTATGTAGCTGCTTGGTGATTTGTTCAATGATATCGTCAGATCCGCGCGTGACCACCGTCATACGCGACAACGTGTCGTCTTCAGTGGGCGCCACCGTCAGGGAATCGATATTGAAACCACGGGCGGAAAACATATTCGCCACCCGCGACAACGCGCCCGACTCGTTCTCCAGCAGTATCGCGATAATGTGCCGCATGCTGCCCTAT
>LXTK01000172.1 GCA_001643475.1 Proteobacteria bacterium SPGG2
CCGTCCGATGCGGCCGTTGCCGTCGAGGAAGGGATGGATCGTCTCGAACTGGGCGTGGGCGATGCCGGCTTTGAGCAACACCGGCGTGGAGCCGAGCTCATCGTGCAGAAACAGCTCGAGATTACCCAGGGGGCCCTAGCCGAAGATAACACCGATGCAAAGCAATTGGCCAACGCCCACAAGACGTTAAAGCGCCGGTTTGCTGCGGTGCAATCTAGACTTGCCAAGACTAAGGAGGCGTTGACCGCATCCCAGGTCCGACTTAAGGAAGTCGAAGCGTTGCTGGCGCAAGAGAGCGCCAAAGGCATGGAGCTCACCAACCAATTGGCGCAACAGGCCGTCGCTACCGAGCTTGCTGTCGCCCAGGCGCAGGCATTAGAGGAGCCAGTAGAATCCGGCAGCGGTGGCGGCTCTGGTGATGAGCCGCAGATGGGGCTGGCGAGTCCAGCCGGGGCCACTGAGAGGTTCTATAATTTCCTTAAGTCGTTACATTTCCTGTGGTTAGGCATTTCATTTGCTATGCTCATCACAGGGTTTGTCGCCGGCGTCATCTGGCTGCGTGAGGTAAATCGGAAGAAGCTTGGAGGTATGTATCTGAGAATCTGATATGCGGAAACTTGCGCTTACATTGGGATTGATTTGCACAATCGTTCTATTGCCTACGGCCTATGGTGTGAAGCTCTACAAATGGGTCGATGAGGACGGCAACGTCWCCTATAACGATCGCCCACCGCCGGAGCCCGGTTACCGCGTTGAACAGAAGGATTTCAAGCTTGGTGGCGAAACCGCCGCTAAATCCAATAGCGCGGCGGGCAGAGCTGCCGAAGAGAGGCCGGTTGTGCTTTACACGGCGCCGAAGTGCACCGCCTGTGATATGGCACGCGCCTATCTGGATAAGCGCAAAATCCCGTTTACGGACAAAAACGTCAGCGGCGATGCCGAAGCGATTAAAGAGTTACAAGAAAAAACCGGTGCCCTGACGGTACCGACTATCATGGTTGGCAGCAAAGTGATGAAGGGATACATGGAATCCCTGCTCGAGGGTGAACTTGACGCTGCTGGCTATCCCAAGTTAGAACAACCTACTCAATCGACCGAAGAAGCAGAAGAGCAGGAAGAACAATAACTCTTCTATTCTGATACGGTACTTTATCTTTGGCTGGCAACGTACCTTGCATGCCAGTCGATGCGTATTGTCATCCACATGAAAATCGCAACCTGGAATGTGAATTCGCTGCGAGTGCGTCTACCGCAGGCACTCGACTGGCTGGCTGATCAGCAGCCGGACGTCATGTGTCTACAGGAGACCAAGGTTGTCGACGAAGATTTTCCCCAAGATGAGATTAGGGAGGCGGGTTATCACGCGGCTTTCGTCGGACAGAAAACCTATAACGGGGTTGCTACCCTAAGCCGATTACCGCCCACAGACGTGGTGACCGACGTTAAAGGTCTGGGCGACACGCAAAAACGCCTAGTGGCCGCGACCTGCAATGATGTGCGCGTACTGAACGTTTATGTACCGAATGGGCAAGAAGTCGGTTCGGACAAGTATGACTTTAAGCTCGAGTGGCTACAGCGTCTCACTGATTACATCGCCACCGAACTTAAGTCGCATGATCGATTGGCGCTATTGGGTGATTTTAATATTGCGCCAGAAGAACAAGATGTGCATGACCCGGCTAAGTGGGAGACATCCGTGTTATTCAGTCGCGAAGTGCGGCAGGCGTTTCGCGAGCTGTTAGCGCTCGGTTTGATAGACGTATTTCGCGCATTCGACCAGCCTTCGAGCAGCTTTAGTTGGTGGGATTATCGGGCCGGCGCCTTTCGCCGTAACTTTGGCCTTCGTATCGATCATATTCTTTGCAGCCAGCCATTAAGCGCCGCATGTCAGAGCTGCGAGATAGACAAGGTTCCCAGGGGTTGGGAGCGGCCGTCCGATCACACACCGGTCGTGGCGACCTTTGCCACCGGCTGACGCAGCCGGTGTGGCCAATAGCGGCATTGACACTCCATGTGTAAATGTAAATAATAATCATTCGCATTTACATTCAATAATTATACGGAGGGTAAGGTGTTGAGGGGCCGTACTTGCGTGGCAGTCTTATTAGTGGCGGCGCTGACCAGTATTCCAACAACCGTAGCAATCGGCGCCGAGGTCAACCTCTACTCAGCTCGCAAGGAAAAGCTAATCAAACCGCTGCTTGATCGCTTCACCAAAGAAACGGGTATAACGGTCAATCTACTCACTGGCAGAGCAGATGCCCTACTGAAGCGGCTGCAGGCCGAGGGTGCAAATAGCCGGGCCGATGTCTTTATTACCGTCGATGTGGGTCGTTTGCACCGCGCGCGAGTCGCCGGCGTCTTACAACCCATTAAAACGCCAGTCCTAAACCAGGCTGTCCCTCAGTCCTATCGCGATCCCGATGGTTACTGGTATGGGCTGTCCGTACGCGCGCGCCCCATTATGTATGTCAAGTCGCGGGTCAAACCTAGCGAGCTTTCCACCTATGAGGACCTGGGTAATGCTAAATGGAAGGGCCGCATCTGTATTCGTTCTTCCAACAATATCTACAATCAATCTCTGGTCGCTTCCATGATCATTGCCAACGGTGAGGCGCGTGCGGAGACCTGGGCTAAGAAGTTAGTTGCGAATTTTGCACGTTCGCCAAAGGGCGGCGATCGCGACCAGATCAAAGCCGCCGCCGCCGGTCAATGCGATATCGCTATTGCAAACACTTACTACTTGGGCGCCATGCTTACTGGCAAGGATGAAGCGCAGCGCCAGGCGGCGGAGAAACTTGCCATCTTCTGGCCGAACCAAAGCGAGCGCGGGGTTCATGTGAATATCAGCGGAGCCGGCATTACCAAATCCGCCAAACACAAGCAAAATGCAATTAGATTATTGGAGTTTCTCGTTAGCGATAGTGCGCAGCAGTGGTACGCAGAAGCTAACAATGAATACCCGGTAAGACCGGGTGTCGCCAGGAGCGCCACCGTGCGTGCGTGGGGGGACTTCAAAGCAGACTCACTTGGTCTCGCCGAGCTTGGTAAATACAACGCTAACGCCCTGAAATTGATGGATCGTGCTGGTTGGAAATAAACACCCTCGTTAAGTCCAATGGCCACACTATCTTGGGTTGCCACGCCGTTTCGCGGGCGCCTGTTTGACTCCTGGTCCATCGCCACCGTCAGCATCGCGCTGCTGTTAGCGTTGCCGGTGATAACGGTGGCGAGCTTCGTGTTCTATCCAGCCGGAGAAGTTTGGCGGCATCTCGCAACCACGGTGCTGGACGATTATGTTGCCAACTCGCTCAGCCTGATGATCGGGGTTGCCATCGGCACGCTAGCCATCGGGGTAAGCACGGCTTGGCTTGTCACCCTATGTCGGTTTCCTGGACGCAGGGTCTTCGAGTGGATGTTGCTGCTGCCACTGGCAATGCCAGCCTACATAATCGCTTATACCTATACCGGCATGTTCGATTTTGCCGGACCGGTACAGACAACCCTGCGCCAATGGTTTGGCTGGTCTAGTGGGGACTATTGGTTTCCGGAAATACGGTCGCTGGGCGGGGCCATTCTGATGCTTTCGTTAGTGTTGTATCCGTATGTCTACTTATTGGCGCGCGCGGCCTTCCTTGAGCAGTCGGTGTTCGCAATCGATGTGAGTCGCACCCTCGGTTGCGGGCCTTGGCAGAGTTTTTTCCGGGTCTCTTTGCCGGCGGCACGGCCTGCGATCGTTGCTGGTCTCTCGCTTGCGTTAATGGAGACACTGGCAGATTACGGTACGGTCCAGTATTTCGGGGTACAAACATTTACCACCGGTATATTTCGCACCTGGTTTGGCCTCGGCGATAGCGCGGCGGCGGCGCAGCTTTCGGCGTTAATGATGCTGTTCGTATTTGCGCTGATTCTCTTGGAACAGCGCTCACGTCGACAAGCGCGCTACTACCAGCTAGAAAGCCGTTCGCGCCCACTACCTAGCTATCGATTAAGGGGCACGCGCGCAGCCATTGCTTTCATGGTGTGTGCATTGCCGTTGCTATCAGGTTTTCTGCTGCCAAGCGCGCAACTCTTCGTGTGGGCAGTGCAAACAGCCGGCGAAATGATCGACGCGAGTTTCTTGCGCCTGGTAGCAAATACGTTTGCATTGGCGGTCGGTGCCGCGCTGCTTGCGGTACTGGTAGCGCTGTTCATGGCTTACGGGCGCCGACTCAGGGATAGTACAGCAGTGGTTCTGGCAGTGCGTCTGGCCGGCATGGGATATGCGGTGCCGGGTACGGTGATCGCGGTTGGTGTGGTGTTGCCGCTCGCTTGGTTGGACAATGCCGTCGATGGGTTTGCGCGCGAACAGTTCGGTGTTTCGACTGGATTATTACTGAGCGGAACACTCTTCGCTCTCGTCTTCGCGTACATGGTACGTTTCTTGGCAGTGGCTTTACAGACGGTCGAAGCGGGTTTGGAAAAAGTCACACGCTCTATGGATGACGCTGCTCGCTGTCTAGGCTACCGCGCGCTAGAAGTGGTTGTTAAAGTTCATGTGCCCATTATGCGTACCAGCTTGCTGACGGCGTTATTATTGGTTTTTGTTGACGTGATGAAGGAGTTGCCGGCCACGCTCGTCCTGCGACCATTCAACTTCAATACACTAGCTGTACGTGCCTATGAGCTCGCTTCCGATGAGCGTTTGGCGGATTCGGCTACTGCCGCTCTCGCTATCGTATTGGCCGGGATAATCCCGGTAGTGGTGCTGAGTCGGGCGATAACGCGTTCTCGTCGTACCCAGGCGGAACCCTTGTGGACGGAAAAGCCCTTGACCAGCGACATGTAAGCAAGCGAGTTTTGGCATCTCGCGTTAGAATGTGGGTCGCACCGACCATTATTGAGAACCAAGAAAACTGCATTAGCCACGCTGGAAGGGCACTAAACTATGAGCAAAATCCCTGATGAATTGAGATACACCAAAGATCACGAATGGGCGAGGCTGGGGGATGATGGAACCGTGACTGTCGGTATAAGTGATCACGCCCAAGATCTCTTAGGTGATCTCGTTTTTGT
>LXTK01000015.1 GCA_001643475.1 Proteobacteria bacterium SPGG2
AGACCGGTTGCCAGCCACCTTCTACGAGGCCCATGTCGGTACCAAGCCGCAGACGCAGTGCACCCAGGGCATCATTAACCACGTCGGCCCGATCAGCCCCAAAGAACAGCATATCACCCGCCTGGGCACCGGTACGTTCTACAATCGCGCTTACAACCGGGTCAGGCAGAAACTTGAGAATTGGCGATTGCAAACCATCACGCCCTTTAGCGGGGTCATTGACCTTTATGTAGGCCAACCCCTTGGCCCCGTGGTTGCCGACAAAGTTTGTGTAGTCATCGATCTCCTTGCGGGTGAGATCGCCACCAGCGGGCAGACGTAACACCGCGACCCGCCCACCGCTACGGTTGGCTGGCTGCGAGAACACCTTGAATTCGACATCCTTCATCAGATCGCCAACGTCAACTAGCTCGAGCGGATTGCGTAGATCGGGTCGATCGGTGCCATAGCGGGCAAGGGCCTGTGAATGGGTCAGCCGGGGAAAGGGATCGGGTAAATCTATATCGATCACCACCTTGAACAAATCACGGACCATTGCCTCCATCAACGCCATGATACCGTCTTCGTCCATAAAGGATGTCTCGATATCCAACTGGGTGAATTCCGGCTGGCGATCGGCGCGTAGATCCTCATCGCGGAAGCAGCGTACGATCTGGTAATAGCGCTCGAACCCCGCCACCATCAAGATCTGCTTGAAAATCTGAGGCGATTGCGGCAAAGCGAAGAAATGACCAGGATAGGTACGCGCCGGTACCAGATAGTCGCGAGCCCCCTCAGGTGTAGACTTGGTTAGCATCGGCGTTTCGATGTCGACGAAACCCCGGTTCTCCAGGAAACGACGCAGGGCAGTCGTCACCCGATGGCGTAGACGGATATTCTCTTGCATGACTGGTCTACGCAAATCGAGGTAACGATACTTCAATCTCACCGCCTCACCGACATCTGGGTCATCGAGTTGAAACGGTAATACGTCCGACTCATTTAGAATCTCCAGCCTGGCACCGACGACTTCCACCTGACCCGTATGAAGGCCTGGGTTTTCGGTCCCGGCCGGACGTTGACGCACCTGACCCGTCACGCGCAGTACATACTCGTTACGGATGCTCTCCGCCAATGCAAATGCTTGTGAGTCAACTGGATCGAACACCACTTGCACGATGCCTGCGCAGTCTCGCAGGTCGATAAAGATCAACCCGCCATGATCTCGGTAGCTATGCACCCAACCACACAAGGTAACCCCTTGGTCGACTAAGGATTTATCGACCTGTCCACAATAATGGCTACGCATTGTGTTCTTGGACTACCTCTGGTCAGACGGCCCAGCGAGGATAGACGTCACTTATTCTTTTCACCACCGGCAATCAACGCATCTTTCCTTTCCTTGGGCACAACCACGCCGGCAGACATGATCATCTTGATGCCCTCGTCTATCGTCATATCTAGCGCGATCACATCATTAGTAGGCACCGCTAAAAAGAAGCCAGAGGTGGGATTCGGCGTTGTCGGTACGAATAGATGACTCACTGAACCTCCGACTTTAGCTTCTATCGCAGGCGCGCCCCGCTCTCCGGTCAAAAATGCCAGCGTCCATAGCCCCTTTCGTGGATACTCGATCAAGACGACGCTACGGAAAGATTTCCCGCCGCCAGAGAACATCGTCTCCATGACCTGCTTGATGCCCGAATAGATCGAACGCACTAGCGGAATTCGAGCCACCACGCGTTCACCAAGATGCACAAGTTTGCGACCAACCAAGTTGGCAGCAATCATACCGGTCACTAAGACCACGACAACCGTCAGTAGTACACCCAGCCCGGGAATTCTAAACCCCAACAAGTTTTCAGGGCGTAGGCCAAGTGGCAGCAACAGCAGTGTCCGATCCATCAGGTCGACCAGAAACTTGACCACCAAGAAGGTGAACCCGAGCGGAACCCAGACGAGAAGTCCAGCGATAAGGTAACGTCGAATGTGGCTCATCGGCGCTAATCGTCACTACTACTAGAATCGCCAGCCTTTTTCTTGTCTTTAGTTTTTTCTTCCTTCTTAGGCTTGGATTCAGGTTCGGAGTCTTTTTTCATTTTGCTCCTACCACCGTCCTTGAAATCAGTCACATACCATCCGGTGCCTTTAAGTTGGAAACCGGCGGCTGAAACTAGCTTTTTCAGCTTCGATTTGCCGCAGACCGGGCAATCCCTCAGTGCTGCGTCGCTGAACTTCTGGATAGCCTCAAGCTCGTGGCTACAAGCTTCGCATCGATACTCATAGATTGGCATTCTTGCTAACTCCGGAAATACACCGCCTCTTGTCAGATAGGGTTAATGCACGCATAGATCAACGGCGCATTATAGCGAGCCCCCGTGGGTAACGCATTATTTCCTAAGAGATAAAGGCAGCCCCAGCCACCCGGCTACGAATAATGGTGCGAAGTTGTCCCAGACGCCGCTTCAGTCGTGCTGTCGAAGAAGCGGCGAGACTGAAACACGGTGTCACAAAACCGACTAGCACCTACGCGTACGTGACGTTTCAGCAGGAGGTCAAACAGTAGCGGATTGTAATGACGGACCTCTGAAATGACTTTGGCTACACCCTCGCTGATATAGCCCATGGTAACCATCTGGCGCAATGAAAATATGGGCAGCACGCCGGGTAGTGGGTAGTCAGACCCGTTCAATAGTCGAGGATGCCAATCGTTTCGTGTGACAACAGTCGTCAGAGGTGTCCCTAGCCGATTAGTTTGCGTAATTGCCGAAATATCGCCGAACAATAAGTTTTCATAGCGCGGCTCTTCCATCATGCGTGTAAACAAGTCGAAGCTTTTTACACGCACGCCGCCGGGCCCCTTGTCCAGATCGATATCACTACCGACTAATGCGCAATGGGCAACGATCACACGCACGCCATGATCGAGGGCCCGCCGTAACCGCAGAGGGTTATTTACATCCTGTGTGACATGGCTGGGCAGGGCAACTTCGCCACCTGCGTGGCTCAACAACGGAATGTTGAGGCGCGCCATTGCCTCGTAGAAGGCATCGCACCGCGGCGACGATGGATCTATACCCATCGCTGATGGCAGCCATTTGACTGCTCGCGCCCCCAGCGACCTAACACGCTTGAGAGCCTCGATGGCGTCGGGCCGGTAGGGATGGATGGAGGCGATCCATTCAAATCGATTGGGAAAGCGACTTACCAATGTATGTGCATACGAATTGGGAACGTGAAAAGCGCTGTGTGTCAGCCGGCGCTCGCCTCGCTGGTCAAAGAAGTAGTCGAATGCGAGCAGCATGAGGCGGGTACCCACCGGCAACCCATCTTGCAACTCGCGTAATCGCTGTAAAAAGCGGGCGTCGGTCTCACCCTCAACATCGGCACAGCTCGCGTTCAGGTAAATCTTCTGGAAGAAGTAGCGAACCGGCGAAGTCAAGCTACTCTGGCTGGGGTTTACCCAGATACCACTGGCGCCGTCGCCCGCGCCGAGCAGATGGACGTGGGCATCCCAAAAGTAATTAGGGTCAATCCCTTCCCAGGCAGCCTGCACCAGTTCGTGCTGCGCCAGGCGTGGCGGCAATACATCCCGCGAGCAGGCATTCCATATACCATCGTCAGGCCAGTACTTGCACCCACTCGCGGCGAGCCCAGCCATGCCCAAGGTTGACAGAAACGAACGCCGGTTCATTCAGACCCCCATTGCTGCGAACTTGGTGGCGGCAGACGTGACGTCCGGTGGGCCGCACATCCACATATAGCGGGCCAACCCATTAACTTCCCCAACAAGGCTGGTTGGAAGCGGTCAACAAACGAAGATCCGACGGTCGGTGTGCCGGAACAGATGAGCGGACCAATGAATGCGCCGCCTTTCTGTTCGCGGCGATAGTGATTCTCGCTCGCTGCCATCAAGTCTAAGGTTTAAAAGAAAAAATTGGCGGCCGCATTGACGAGGTTGAAAGATAGTTGATCGGCTCAACACCAGCTTCCCCAGGTGGCAGTCTTCCGATCATGGCCACCACTCGACCCTCGGGGTCAGCCACGAAAGAGATTGTAAATTAATGAATTAAGAAAAGTTTGGAATCTTTTTTCTCAACTCATTATGATTGACTCGGCTACAGACAGGTTAGAGGACAGGCAGTCCAACTCCATCTGCGTGTCCACTTTTTCGAACAAATGCTACCCTCAGTGCTGTCTATTATGCTAAGTTACTGGCGCACAAAACTATCCCCAACTTCCTCAAGGGAGCGATAAATGCCAACAAAACCATCGACGAAGTCAGAAATCTACACCTACATTTCTGAGCGCACCAGTTTAAAAAAGAAAGAGGTGGGTGCGGTATTCGACGCGCTCTCCGACATGATTTCGCGGGACTTAAAACGGGGTGTCGGTGTCTTTAACGTTCCCGGGTTGATGAAGATCAAGGCCGTACACAAACCTGCTGTCCCGGAACG
>LXTK01000272.1 GCA_001643475.1 Proteobacteria bacterium SPGG2
CTGAATGCTGTTAAGCCCAACACCACCAGTGCCGACCACTACCACACTACTGCCAGACGCCACTTTGGCTGTATTTACAACTGCACCGAGTCCAGTGATCACTCCGCAGGCAAGTAATGAGGCACTCGTTAGTTGAGTGGCCGACCTAGGACGGCCCCGCCGACTCAGGTCGAGATGGGGGAAAACACCCCGTCGACCTACTTAGCGCGTCGGAAAAGGCGGCTAAAAAGGCGGAAAGGCCCGTGCTGAGAAGATGAGTTCCATAGAACGCAGCAAAAGTGCTAAAAAAGCCGCGCTCGCTCGCTGGCGAAGTCGCGAAAAATAAGTAATTCCACCTCCTGATCGGATCTTTATTATCATCGCGTCACTAACATGTCATCCCAACTAGGTACTGTCGCTGGGCTGCTGTTAAAAGCGAAGTGGGAAAAATTCTTGGCACTAAGAGAAATTTCAGAGTTTTCACACAGCCCCTTCGGCAAAAGTCACTGAAACCATCTGCGCCTGCGCCATCGCCCGCAACCCCAGCGGGTTCCCTCATCGCCTCGGTCGACTCCGCGGATCCCCGAAGGGACATTCCCTGTCCCTGCGAGTGGACGTGCGACTTGCAGCGTTTCGCTTTCCCTGCTTCCGCTTGCAAGCCCAGGGGTTACCCTCCGTGGCAAACCCGTTCAGCGGGGTAAACCATGCGCTACGCAGTCCCTGGATGGAGGAGGTAGAACCGCGTCAGGCGACCTGCAAGGCAGGGATTGTTCCCAACAATCCTTCTGCATTTCCACCGTCCCTGGCGGTCAGATGCAGGAAGTTAGGGCAACGCACGACTCCATGGATGCAGAAGGTAGAACCGCGTCAGGAACAGCGGTCGAGGAGCAGTTGCCGGAACAGCGGTCAAGGGGTAATTGCCGGGGCGAAAAACCAAACAAAAACATGCACGGCGTGATTCAGCCATTAATTGCGAGGAAAGCAGTTGGAAACCGTCATTTAGGTGAGTTCAGATAGTGGTGCCAGAGTAGGCGCGCCGCGACCGATCTCCAAGGCGTCCAACGCCTACCCAGTACTTCCAACTTCTCCGCCGTAGGCCGTGACCGTAGGCGTTTTACGCGTTGCACCGCGGCTGCTAATGCAATGTCTGCACTCGGCCAAATATCCGGCCGACGTAACGCGGTTAACAAATAGACGTCCGCGCTCCAAGGGCCAATACCTTTCATTGTCGTGAGCTTGGCATGCGCGGCATCATCAGACATGCGGCGAAGTGCAGACAAGTCGAGTACTCCTGTCAAAATAGACTCCGCCAACAACCGACAATAGCGCATCTTCTGGCGACTAAAGCCGATTAACTTAAGCTCGGAGTCACTTAGCCCAAGGAATTCCTGTGGCGTAGGCGTCTCCATTACATCCATAAGGCGCTGATAGACCGCCTTAGCCGATACGATTGAAACCTTCTGCTCGAGGATTATGTAGACGAGGGTGGAGAATCCTTGTTTGCGCACCCACATAGGTGGTGGACCGATTGTTACGACAATCTTGTTTAGATCTGGATCACGCCGACACAACTTGGTTACGCCCTCTAGCAGCTTAGCCTTGGTTAAGCTTGGCGAAATCTTGTTGCGGTCTTTTCGAGGATTCACCACTTGCCCTTTTTTTTACTACAGCACTCAACTGGTGAGGGCTTTGAAAAACCACCAATGAATCGCGATCAACCCAGCGACTATTACCACGTATGAAAGCGCTTCGTGTGGCCTCTCTGCAATCAGTCTCCGTACATTTAAGAGGGTAGCAGCGAGGCCGGTACCCTGGGGTGCAGATTCATACTGTTGACGCACCCGTAGTGCACGAGCCTTGTCGTATTCCTCAATGATCTGCCGTGCCGTGTCGTAATCTGAGTCATCGTCCACCCAAATCGCGCCCATAGAAAGACCGAAGGCACCTTTTGGCGTCTCGTAATGAGAAATAGCGTGCCGTTGTAGCAGCGCCAAAATATCACTGACTTCTTCCGAGCTCGCCCAATTTGTGTCGTAGACTTTTTTTGCCACTATTTCTGTACTAGTCCCAGGCGTTCGTGCCAATCAGCAATGGACTCTTCTGGGTAATCAGCAAACGTCTTGTCTTTCGGGTCGGCTCGTAACGCCATCCATGATGGCTTGGCATGTAACATCAAATGTGTACGTTCGGGCGGCCTTGGCAACTCAGTGTCGATAGCGGACGCAAAAGGATGTATAAGCTCGGGCCACCGCGGATCCCATACCCACAGAACACTGGCACACACACTACAAAAGCTGCGTTGTGCGGGGCTTTCTCGCACGATGTTGGTTTCTCGGTCCCGGATCTTCGCCTGATAGATGCGCACATGATCGCGGCCATTGACTTCCAAGGTATCGGCATCGCCGCCGAGATTAATGGCGTAGCCCCCGCCACCCGCTGTCTTGCGGCAAATGGAACAATAACAGAGGTTAAACGAATAGGGATGGGCCGAACGCAATCGAAAACTAACGGCGCCGCAATGACATGATCCTTCTAGAAGCATATTGGGACCTCCCACGACCATCGGTCAGAGATACCTCGTCTGGATTACGCGACCAGTTATCGGTTGCACACCCCGTCTTACCGTCGGGAAACGCTATAGTATCCTCAGTTTGCAGCAAAGAAACCCCAACGGGCTAACCAATGATAAGCAAGACAAAACTCTTCGCCCTCGTACTTTTCGCGCTTAGCATACCTCCAAGTCATGCGTTTAACGACACCAGCGACTTTTGGCGTTGTGAAAATCGTGTCGGCGGCGCCTGGGTTTTCGGACGCGTGCCGTACGCTTGTGACGTGCAACCCTTTGGGGAACCAACCTACGTTCAGCAACAATTCGCACCGGTGATCTTCGATGATCTTGCGGGGCAACCCATGGAAACGAGCCGTTATATGGAGTCTCTGAATAGCGTCATCCGTGATACTTCAGATTACTATTTATCGATACGCAAACCGAATGCGAGTACGGCTGAGAAACAGGCGTGGCGACATGCGATCTTCGCGGTTGCTCACCAGGAAACATTTTGGAGCCATTATCGTAATGCGACCGACAGTAGAATAAAAATGGTGCGTGGTGACTTGGGGCATGGTCACGGCATGATGCAAGTCGATGATCGCTGGCACTTCACAGCAATCAATGAAGGTAAGGGCTGGCAATTAATCGAAAACATGATTTATGCGCTGGAGATTTTCTATACCGAATGGCAACGCGCTGCCACTGCATCATGTGTTTCATCGGCAACCCAATGGCGTTCGCGCACACGGTCTGCTTATTCTGCTTACAACGGCGGCCCCAATCAGATCTGCCGATGGACCGATCCAACTCATGTCTGGGCCCGAAACGATCAGAACTTTGTCCAGAAATATGATGCACAAGGCTGGAATCAGCATATCGCAGACGCCAACGCTGCCAGTCCCATCGATGTTGTATGTTTGGTAGAAGGAAATGAAAACTGTCCACCGGGTAGCGATGATACGCAACGCCTGAGTGGAAAGTTGCTGGAGATAGCGTCGGGCGAAGTCTGTGTCTTTAACGACAATACACTATATTGCACCGATAACAAACGCGACGCGGTATGTCTTGCTAAGAGCCAGAATGTTTCGATTGCCGGTGGTCAACTGGCCCTTGCGCCTCAAGACTACGAAGGCCTACCACAACAACGATTTGATCGACACGATTGCAACAGCCATGTGGAAGGACTGCTTGCGGTCGGTCAGGTATTACAAACCCAGCTAGCTATCAATCTGCGGGCCATGCCAGGCGGTGCCTGGCTCGCTACCACCATCCAGGGCCAACACTATCAGATCACGGATTTTGAGGTGCGAGACGAAGACCGGTTATACCGTTATTACCGAGTTCGGCATCAGAATACCGAAGGTTATATCTATGCCGGTAGCGCTGCCGATCATACGTCATGGGCAATACCATCGACCAGCCTACCGCTTGAAACCATAATCGCACGCCCGAACGATTGGATTGAGATAGTCATAGCCAGCGGCATCAATCTGCGAAACACACCGGCTGGGAGTTTAATCACCACTGTGCCCCAAGGAACTGTGAGTCAAGTGCTGGCCACACAGTTTAGGGGACCAAGTAATCAAGTCTATTATGGTATCGAATACGCCGGCGCCACTGGCTACATCTACGGCGGTCGACTGCTACCGGACGCTACGTTGGCTCAATGGGCCAATGTTACGAGCGCGCCCATGGTCTTCGTTAGAACTGGTCGATCTAGTGATACCATCTGGTGGACACCCTTGAGAGAATGTGCGGAGACTAGCTGCAAGAGCAGTGGCTATGTCATCGGTGGGTATTATGATTCCTGGTGCAAAAGATTCGGGTGTGGTTGGCGCCAATCGCATGTGACTGAACTCGACAACAACCTAAGTGGCTGGGTACAAGTACGCGTGGACGATAGTGATCAGGAAGGTTGGATCGAGGAGCGCTTTATTATCTGGGATTGAGCAATGAAACGTTGGTCGTTCTTGATCCTCGTGGTGGTGGCCGTCGTCGCAATGACGAGTATTGCGTATAACCGGCCTACCGCAGTTGAACAACCAAAAGAAACGATTGCCACAGCAACGAATAGCGCGATCACTAAGCCGCAATCCAGCGAAACCTCTATCGTCAATCCTGAGCCAGTTGCTCCGGTTCGTATCTCACCGACGACGAGAAACCTACTGAGTGAGCTCCAAGACTATCAAGAGTGCTATTTCCGCAGCGACTGTGTTACGCCTGAGTCGGATGCTCGTGCCGCCCATTTCTTTGTTGCCCAACAAATAACTGAACGCCTTGATCGGCTTGTCGCACTAACGCGCCAACAAACTACTAGCGATGACGAATTTGTTGAAATAGCAAAGCAGTTTCTGTCGTTTCCAGACGGACGTGTGCAAGAACAAGCCCTGGTACTCATGGGTAGCATGCCACCAAAAGACGGGGGGGCGCAGGCAATAATGAGTGCATTAAGAGACCACCATGATGCGCGGTTATTCGAGCTCGCCATGGTTGAATTGCAGCGTTATCCAAACGATTACCGCGCTACCGATGACTTTCTTATCGAAACCCTGAGAACGGGTGGACACTACGTCTCGCAAGTTGTAGCACGTCAGCTCTTGCCAGTGCTAAGAGAGGATAACATCGAGCGTTATGAGCAAACGGCAGCAGAACTTCCATCCAACACCGCAAAGGCACGCTATCTAAAACAAGTACTAAACGAATACAGGCTGTTACAACAAGACGGCTAGTGTTTTTGGCCGATCGAGTTTCTTCCGACGCAGCAACATAACGAAAACAATAATGAAGTTACCCAGCAGCGCGGGGATGATTATAAGAAGATCGATTCTTATATTTGCACTCGTCGGCACACCACTCTCGTAATATCCATAGACTAGACACACCAGAATGGAAACGATTAGCGCGCTAGCTGCCCACAACAAGATAACGCGGTAGGGCATCACTCAAGCACCACGGTATCACCCCGTTTGACGGTGCCGGCGCGCAATACCGCAGTATACACACCCACGTTCAATTCGTTGTGTTTCGCGGCCGCGCGTAGGATACCCGGATCCCTGGGCAAATCGCCTTGCGCCATCGTTGTCATGACACACCGGGGGCATGGACGCGTTATGTGCAGCCGTACATCATCACCGATGGCAAGCGTGCGACCTACCCAAGTATTTTCGACAAAGCCGGTCTGCGTCGATGATGGCATAACAACGATGTTGGGACGAAACCTACGCGTCTCGAAACGCCCATCGGGATATAGTCTTTGCAACCAATCTAAAGTCGCTGTCGTCAGTATATGCATGGTCGCACCATCGAAGAACATTCCCGGAGCCAGGACCTCGTCGGTAACCGTGTTTCGGTACGGTAGACCATCGGTGTCCGGCCAGTACTCCTCAAGACTCGGCGCCTCCGGTGGGACGCTTTCAAGCCGCACCTCGCGATCGAGGATATTTGAAAGTACATGATGGACACTATTGGAGACACTCGTTACTTCAGTACCATCAGGCAGGCTAATGCGCACGGCGCTAGTGGCATTGGGGTTGTCGGTGTAAGCGGCACGACAATCAAACATTCGCGCCCACTTAAGCGGATTTTTAGCGCTCACCACCTTGCCGCTAGCAACATCAATGAGGGCATATGCACGATCGCCGCGCAGGCCATGTTCTGTAACAGCGGCCGAGTTCAATTCCTCGCCCATCATGGATTTGATGGGGTAGCGCCAAAGTGAAACCACCGAACCCGATGAGCCTGGTTCTGATGGCATTATGGTGCTCCGTCTATGGTGGCCCAAACGGTAAAGGCGTAGACCAGGTAGCAAAGATAGGTCACAAGCGTCACGGCTACCAAGGCTCTGGCGGCACGTGACCTGTAACGTTGGAAGAGAATAACCGAACCCATCAGTACCAACGCCATTTCGGCCCACGCAACATACTGGCCATAGTACCTGGGATCCCAATAGGAAACCGGGCTTAGTAGTCGCCAATGAGACAGTGGCAAGAAATGTCGATGGGCATCGTCGTGGTGAAGCAAAAGATCAGTCATGCAATGAAGGCCGATGCTGAGAAAAAACACTTGCAGCCAGGCAGAACGCATCCAATATGCGACGACAAGACCGACAACAACGAGCGGGAAGGAATTAAAGATGTCAAAAAATACCTGCCAGTTCGGTTGAAAATACAGATGCGACCAAATATAGGACTCTGGCGCACGCAGGATTACCCGCTGCACGAAATAAAACAGAAGCATGGGAACATCGGGCAGCAATGAACCTAGGAAAATTGGCAACCACAATATATGCCGGCGCCCACCACCGAGAACGAGCAGATTCAAGACAGCGTGGGCGGGTGTGTTCATCCGTGCGAAAGTCGGGCAAGGCGGGCGTTTGGTTTGTAGCTGGAATCTAGAGTGTGTAACGCGAGAAATCAGTGTCTACGGTGTGGCCCCTCTTGAGATGGATAGTCTGGTTGGGTAAATCCATGATGACAGAGCATACAGTCCCCATCTCCTCGATCACGTCATCTGGAGTATATCGTCTGTTTATCGGGAATTCTCCATGCGATCGATCTAGCAGGATCGATTTCATGTCTTCGACCGAGTGTGTGGTCAAGGCCTTAATCTTTTCCTCCGCTGTTTGTTTGCGCGCATATGAACAACGAAATATGCCAGCATTAGGATTGATGTGCTCACCAATGTAGTGATTCGTGTGCACAAACGTTTGCTGGGGCCCAATAGTCAATGATCTGTCCCGAGCAAACTCAATATCGAAGCAGTTGCCATGCTGATCACCGACGAGAATGTTGCTTGCTTTGCCGTGACCGGCTTTTTCTACGGCAATCTTTGCTTCATCGATGCTTTGCGAATCTAGAATCGCCCGCAACAGCACATGCACAGGCAGTCCATCGAGCCGTCCTTTGATCCTCAATATGTTCAAACACACACCGATCCCGCTCGAGTTCAAACCGATTTTGCCAATAATGCCCGGTTCAGTGATCATCTGAATCACGTGCCCATTGGAATGTTCGATCCGCATAAGTACGGTCAGCGGTTCGAGAACACTGGCCCAGTCCCAGTTCTGCCCTAGTATCCCCGTTTTCTGGAAATAGATGGCCGTGCACTCATTGGTTTTGAGCGAAAGAAGTTCGCTCCTGGCGTTAAGCACATAGATATACCACGAATCTAGGCCGGCGCCCTCGGCGATAGACTCGATCTCTGCCGCATACTCGCCATTGAACTCGCGAATCTTTTGCTTGAAATGACTTGCTAACTCGACCAGCACTGAAGCGGATTGACCAAAAATGCGAGTGTAGAACTCCACCGTACGCTCGATACGGTCTGCCAGAATTCGACCATGCTGAAAACCTCGTTCGTCGGCGCGACCACTGACAGTTACTTGGAGAAATCCGTTACTCATGTCGTAAATTACTCACTGTGAGTTCTTCATGGCAGCCGGTTGTCGGTCAACGATATCGCCAGAAATCTCGGCTGGATCGGATATCGCATAAACGTCTACCGGCTCATCGCGGCCTCGCACCCTGGCCTGGTGCGCCGGAAACCTTGATAGATCCACACCCGCGCATTGAGCCGCCACCGCTGATACCACGAGCGTACAGTCATAATCCTTGGTGAGCGCCTCTAGCCTAGCCGCAATATTGATGTTGTCGCCGATTGCCGAGAAATTCGGCGACGCCGGCGGTCCCATGGTGCCGACAATGGCTTCGCCACAGTGAATGCCGATGCCAATGCGCAGAGGTTCGCGCAACTCCACACCTAATCGCTCATTGAGCGCCATCAGCCTGCGGTTCATGTCGACCGCGCCCTTGAGTGCGTCACGGCAGCCGTCTTCTATCCCCGATTCCAAACCGTACAAGGCCATAAGTCCATCACCCGAAAACTGTGCGTAGTGACCACGCGTTGCCTGCAGGCTAGCGGCCATTTCTGCAAAGAACTGATTCAGAATGAAAACAACGTCATAAGGGAAACGTTCTTCACCTAGCTTTGTCGACCCGCGAAGGTCGATAAACATCGTCGCCACTTGTTGTTCATGACCCTGCACACCGCCCGGTCGGTAGGCGGCCCGCGCGCCCGCGCGTGCCGGCACCAGCGGTGTAATCGACACATGCCGCCGCGGCCGCGTTTGACAGGCTAGGCGCACGTTAGGGGCTGCACCGATGCGACGTAGTGCAGCTGATTCCAATGCCGATGGCTCAGCCAGATCGTCGATACCGTCGCCCACACGCACCCGACAGGTCGTACAACGCGCGCGTCCGCCACACACAGAGGCATGCGGAATACCGGCAGCCCGCATCGCTTCCAATATCGTCTGGCCGATAGGCGCGGAAACTACCTGTCCCGACGGATGCGAGATACGGTACGACGAGTGGCGATCTTTTAACAGGTGTCGTATCTGCCTGGCCACGAGCACCCCCAGCAAAACTAAAACAAGTGATGCCAGCACCTTGGCTTCTAGCCCAGTGATCAATGCTTGTTGTTCTGGCGTGGCTGCGTTCCAACCAGCAAAAATCGCGCTCACTGCATCTGGATCGGTGATTAACTCATCGGTTTCAATACCGGCCCTTACAAATCCGAGTAATGCCATCGCCGGCAGCAACACCGCGAGCCCATAGAGATAGGGCACCAATCTTTCGTACCAGGGCTTGATGCGTAGCCAGAAATGCAGACCAACCGTCAAGTGGCCCCACACCACTAACACCAAAAGCGGTTGTTGAATCGAGTACCTAGGATCGTTCCACAAAATCGTGACTACATATGGATAGGTAACGTCGAACCCGAGTAAGGTCTGATTAATGCGGGTTCCGATTACGTGTGCGGCCAACAAGAATGGAAGTAATAGGCCAAGGGCGACTTGTGCCGTTTCCCACGGTGGCATACGCAAGGTCCGGCGCCGATATAGAGACCAAAGCGCAAGCAGAAAGTGCGTCAGTAGTGAGCCATAGAGTGCGACAGTCCCAACCGGGTGTTGCCAAAGTGAGGCGTTGAGATGACGAAACCACTCCATCATGTCGAGCGACAATAGTCCCAGCGTATGGTTTGCCAAATGCGAAATGACATACACCGCCAGTACTAAACCAGTCCAACTCCTTAGGCGTCGCTCAAACATCACTCACACAGGTGTCGTGCAATTTCATCCAGTGGTCGGGATACACTTAAGGTGCATCATATAAACCACGCGAGCCAATCCAGGCATCATGATGGCTCTCGTCTCGGATGTCCCACTGGCAGGCAGCATAGCTTTGGTCGTCGGTTTGGGTAAGCAGCCAGGCGTAAAAACGGCCAACCGTTTCAGGCTCAATAAGTTTTCCCTGCTCACGCAAGGCGCCGTACTCGGCGCTATCCGGGAAAACATCCACATCCGCCGCCATACCAACCTGAAGCATACGAGTGTTTACCGGGCCAGGGACAGCATTGGTTACCAAGATTGCGTGTTGCGCTAGCTCGAGCTTTAAGCATTTCTGCAACATAAATGAAGCGGCCAGCGAGGTGCAATAAGCAGTTGAGCCCTTACGTGCCTTAGTCGCCGACATCGATCCTATGAACAACACACGCCCGCCAGGAGTCAGGTTGGGGATTAGTGCTTGGGTTAAGTGCAATCTAGCGTCCAGATTGGTGGCCATGACCTGACGCCAGGTTTCGGGAGTGATATCGGCGAGTCGTTGTATCGGCATGGTGCCGGCTGCGTGTACGAGAAAATGTACCCTATCTTCACCGAGCTCACTGACAATGGCCGCACGGCCGGCCACCGTCGCCACGTCGGCACTTACTGGCTTTACCCCACTCACCGCAATATCAGCCGTCTCCTTTAGTGGTTGCAAGCGACGTCCGGCCGCCAGCACTGTCAGCCGTTTATGACTCAATGCGAGCGCCACCGTTCGGCCGATGCCGGAACCGGCCCCAGTCACCACTGCCAATTTGTTAGTATCTTTAGCCATGATGTCCTAGCTATGACCAAATGTGGGGTGTTCGCACGCTTCTCATAGCTGTTTAGGCTGGCCACACTGAACCAAAGTGCCCGCCCCCGGTCTCAGGGAGCAATTATCCAGAAAAACTTGGGACAGATGGTAATGAAAACGCGCACTTTTTGGGGCTTGCCACTGATAACCGCGTTGATTGTGGGTGCTGGCGCCGTCCATGCTGCCAGCCCTAGTGAAGTCGAAACCGCCACATTCGCCGGTGGTTGTTTTTGGTGTATAGAAGCCGATTTCGATAAGGTGGAAGGTGTAATCTCGACCACGTCCGGTTATATCGGCGGTGACAAGAAAAATCCGACCTATAAACAGGTATCGGCCGGCGGCACCGGTCACACCGAGGCGGTACAGATCGTTTATGATCCGGCC
>LXTK01000052.1 GCA_001643475.1 Proteobacteria bacterium SPGG2
GCCAGCGAAAACCCAGAAATCAAGCTTCGTATGCCCATAACGGACCTCCTGCTTAGGGGGTATCGATAGGGACCAGTTCCCATACCGTGCCCATAGGGTACCTAGGCGAGGCTGAACCGCAGCTTAACGGCAACTGGGGGCCGAAGCGCCAAGGACTAAGATGATGCACGCCCGTGGATGGCGGGCGGGGATTTCGCTTGGTCCTGACTCCTACCGACCTCGGCCAGCAGCCAGTCACGAAATGCGGCAATCTTTGGGTTGTCTGTCTGATCCTCCGGGTGAATCAGGTAGTAGGCGCTTTCTCCCGACAGCGGGATATCAAACGGTATGACCAGACGACCACTTTCCAGCTCCTTCGTCACCAGGCGCTTATCGGCGATCGCAACCCCGAGCCCGGCCAGAGCGGCGTCAAGGGTAAGCGGGGTATTGTGGAATTTCGGTCCACGGGCCGCGTCCACGCCGCTTACACCGGCGGCGTTGAGCCAGATTTTCCATTGGCCGAGTCGTGGCAAGGCATGCAGCAGCGTCACATTCTGTAAGTCTTCCGGTTGCTGTAACGGGCTCGATCCGTCCAGTAGAATTGGGCTGCAAACCGGTACCAGCTGCTCGCTGATGAGCCGGTGGTTGGCTAGGTTGGGCCGATCAACCTCGCCATAGCGGATGACGACATCGACGTCCGAACGCGAGAAGTCGATCAGCTCGGTGGAGTTCACCAGATTCAAGCGAACCTCTATGTCGGGTTGCGCCACCTGGAATAGGGGTAGCCGCGGCACCAACCACCCCGCGAATGGCGGGGCCACATTCATGGTTAGCGGACCGCTCTCGCGACCGCTCTGTATTCGCTCGGTAGCCAGTTTTATTTGATCGAGGGCAGCCCGTATGGCCGGCAGATAGGCCTGGCCTGCTTCGGTGAGGGCAACCTGTCGGGTCAGGCGGTGAAACAGCCGCACGCCCAGAAATGTTTCCAGTGAACGTACCTGATGACTCACGGCCGATGGGGTCACATGCAGCTCTTCGGCCGCGTGGTAGAAGCTTAAGTGACGCGCGGCAGCTTCGAATGTATGGACGGCGTTAAGGGGTGGTAGACGGCGGCTCATGGCTCATTATAGATGATCTAGATTCATCAGTTCCCTGAGAAACTATCATTTGTAAAAAGGGATCTTAGATCCTACATATGTGTCATAGGGGTTACGAGTTAAGCTCCGGCGGCTCCAGCCCTCAAATTATACATGAATTTTTCTAATTTAGTTATAGGAGATTGAAGCCATGATTAGGCGTTTTTTCCGAGCCCTACGGCGCTGGCATACCCGCAACGTTACTATCCGCGAGTTGACAGCACTTGCCGATTGGCAGCTACGAGACCTGGGTATTACCCGAGGCGAGATCCCAAGCTTGGTTGATCGCTTGTTGACTGGGGTCCCGGCATTGCCGGCAATCGAGCCGATGACCCCTCGGGCGGTGGCTCACGACGCAGAAATGCTGCCGGTCGAGACGAGTCGCAAGGAACGAGCCATCGCGGCCTAAATCAACGATACCGACTAAATCAACGATACCGAACCTGGTGGCGGGAAAGTGCCTAGACCGGTATGGACTAAAGAACGGAGACTAAGACCATGTTTTCAGAAATTGCCGTAAAAGTAGGGGCCGCATACATTGGCGCGGTCGTGCTTTTCACCTTCATACTCTTGCTGATTAGCTAGCGTTATTCTGTCCTGTCGTGATTGTCCCCTCCCCCGCCGGCTGGGGCAGCACGGCGGCAGCCACGATATTCTTTTGCTTATGGAGGTATATCGACAAGCTGGCTGAGCCTCGAATGCGGGAAGCGGTAGGGCGCGGCGAGTTTGACAACCTGCCGCGCACGGGCTAGCCGCTGGCGTTGGACGACGATACATTCGTTCTACCCGAACTACGGGTCGCATACCGAGTTCTACAAAACGCTGGTTATCTACCGCGCAATCTCCAACTGCGCTGACGAGCAAAAGTCAGATCGGATCTTGAGACGAAGCGTGTCCAATGTTGAGCCCAGTTAGTGAGACTAGGTTCGCACTGCAAATAGCGCTGTTCGTGCTGTTCGTGCTGTTTGCAAGTATGCCTTGGGACATCCCGCTTGCCTTCGCATCGACGACGGAAGTCGCCTTTAGCGCTGCCGATGGAGAGCGTGTGTTCGCCACCCACGCGCGGGCGAAAACGCCCACCAAGAAGATCGTATTGTTGTTTCATCAGGCCGGTTCCAATCGACACGAGTATGATCCAATCACACCCGAATTAAGCGCGGCCGGATTCGATACATTGGCGGTCGATCAGCGTTCAGGTGGAAGGAAGTGGGGTCATCCCAACAAGACCGTGGATGCCATGGGGTATTCGGCCTCATACTCGCAAGCGTATCCTGACTTGCAGGGCGCGTTGACATGGGCGATCGATCAGAAATACACGACGATCATCTCGGTTGGGAGTTCGTATTCCGCCTCCCTAAATTTCGTGCTGGCCAGTGAAAATCCACGCCGATTGACGGCCGCTGCAAGTTTTTCGCCCGGTGAGTATTTTCCAGATAAGGATCGCATAAAAAACGCCGCTTCCAAGGTAAAAATTCCCTACTATGTGACGGCTGGCACGCAGGCAAACGAGGAGGGGCGTCTAAACGAGGTCTTAAGCTTGGTGAAAAGTGCTAATGTCAAACGCTACACAGCAGATTCCGGTGTTCATGGGGCCTCTACGTTAAGGGCAGATGCGAATCCCAATGGTTATCGAAAGAATCTCGCACATTTCAGGGCATTTCTCACGACGGTAGCGCCGAGATAAAGTATGAGGGCGATCACAATAACACCCCTCATGTTTGCGCTCTTGAGTGCATGCGCGAGTGATGACGCGCCCCAAGGGGGCCAATGGGACCGCCTTACAATGTTCCCGCAGACCCCGAACAGGCGGCAACACACGAACCCGGCCAGGATGGGTGCATCCAGGTGATTTGTGCCAGTTATCCGGAGTACGCGTTCGACCCCAAGTATTGCTGCATTGGCGGCATCTGGTCAGGTCTAGGCCAAAAAAACTAAGCTGCATCCGCCTGCCGTACGCAACCGCTTAGTTCCGTCCCCGTCGCATCCATGCCTGACCAGGCCCGCTCGACGGGTTTGTGGGACTCACCGGCCGACGTGCATTGCGAGTTGCACAGGCGTTGACTAAAGACTAGCTTTTAGAAGGTGAGCGTGAATCGCTGAAATATATAAGTATTTGATTTTGTTATAGATTGAAGGTCGAATGGGCAACACACCCCTCAGTAATGCGCTACCGCCAGCTTATAAGCTGGGCGAGTACATCATCGAGTCGGTTCTCGGGCACGGTGGCATCGGCATCACCTATTTGGCCCGGGATACCAAACTCAGCTCTCGGGTGGCCATCAAGGAGTATTTTCCACAGTCACTGGCCTTCAGGGAAAGCCGCTCCACCATCGTTCCCAAGACCTCAGGTATTACCGGTGGGGCTGAAAATTATCGCTGGGGACTGGAACAATTTCTAAACGAAGCACAGGCGCTGGCCAAATTTAAACACAACAATATCGTACGGGTGCT
>LXTK01000111.1 GCA_001643475.1 Proteobacteria bacterium SPGG2
TAATAACGACTCTATTGCACCACTCTAGTGCGTATCGACGTCGGCCAAGTATCAAATAAGTATTATAAATCAATAAGTTATATAGAACTCTAGGCTGGCACGGTTCATGCGATAGCTATGCATCTTGGTGCTGCACAGGCGGCATCGCCAACCAACCCCGGAGGACTTGCAGATGGCTGCGGCTGATGTTTTTAAGATGATCAAGGACAACAACGCAAAGTTCGTCGACCTACGTTTTACCGATACCAAAGGTAAGGAACAGCATCTGTCGGTACCGGCGCATGTGGTCGATGAGAACATGATGGAAGACGGCAAAATGTTTGACGGCTCCAGCATCGCCGGTTGGAAGGGTATTAACGACTCCGACATGGTCCTCATGCCCGAACCCGAAAGCGCCGTGATGGACCCGTTCATGGAACAACCGACCCTATTACTTCGTTGCGACATTCTCGAACCGACGACCATGCAGGGTTACGAACGTGATCCGCGAACCATCGCCAAACGGGCCGAGGCCTACCTGAAGAGTACCGGCATCGCTGATACGGCGTACTTCGGGCCCGAGCCAGAATTTTTTGTCTTTGATGATGTGCGTTGGGGCGCTGATATGAGTGGTAGTTTCCTCAAGATCGATTCGGAGGAAGCGGAATGGAATTCTGAAAAAGCCTATGAAGGCGGCAATCTGGGTCATCGCCCATCCGTTAAGGGCGGCTATTTCCCGGTACCACCGGTGGACTCGTTGCAAGATATCCGTTCCGCCATGGCACTCGCGATGACCGAGATGGGACTAACCGTCGAAGTCCATCACCACGAGGTGGCGACTGCAGGCCAGAACGAGATCGGCACCCGATTCGCGAGCCTCGTACGCAAAGCAGATGAATTGCAGATCTTCAAGTATTGCGTGCACAACGTAGCCCACGCCTACGGCAAGACCGCGACCTTCATGCCGAAACCGCTGGTTGGCGATAACGGCAATGGCATGCACGTGCACCAATCCTTGTCGAAAGGTGGCGAGACTGTGTTTGCTGGCAATGAGTACGGCGGCTTAAGCCAAACTGCGCTCTATTACATAGGTGGCATCTTTAAGCATGCACGGGCGCTGAACGCGATTACCAACGCAACCACCAATAGCTACAAGCGGTTAGTGCCTGGCTTCGAGGCGCCGGTGTTGTTGGCATATTCGGCCCGTAATCGCTCATCCGCGGTGCGAGTGCCACATGTAGCAAACCCGAAAGCGACGCGAGTGGAGGTCCGTTTTCCTGATTCGGCCGGTAATCCCTATTTCTCCTTTACCGCTATGATGATGGCCGGTTTGGATGGTATCGAGAACAAGATCCTCCCCGGCGATCCGCTCGACAAGGACCTGTACGACCTGCCACCGGAAGAAGAGGCGAAAGTCGCCACCGTCTGCCATTCGCTCGACGGCGCGCTAGAAGCACTCGATGCCGATCGAGACTTCCTCAAAGCCGGCGGCGTGTTTACTGACGACATCATCGACGCCTACATCAGCTTGAAAATGGAGGAGGTCATGCGCGTACGCATGACCACTCATCCGATCGAGTTCGATATGTACTACAGCCTTTAAAGGACATCGGTATCACTAGACGTTAGGCGACGCCCTCAGCCGATCTGAGGGCGTTTTTTTGACCGCCTGGCTTTTTTGCACTATTTTGGTGCAACATCCGGAGTCCCAAGAGCAGATTCGCAACTTTTTATTTTCAAAAGCAAAACAGCTGGGCTAAAGCCTATGGCGACGGAAATCGAGGACCAAATTCTCGACAATCTCACCACGGCGGTGCTGGCACTGGACCGTGGATTGCGAGCTATCGCCATCAATCCGGCCGCCGAGGCCTTGCTCCAGTTGAGCGCCAAGAAAGTGCTCGGCCAGCCACTGCCTGAATGCCTACCCAATAACCGGCCGTTCATACAGGCCCTGGAGCAGGTGCTGAACGATGGCAACGCACTTACCGCCCGTGGTATTCAGCTGCTACTTGCCAATAACCAAGGGGTAACGGTTGATTGCACCGTATCGCGGTTGGCTGATGATGATGACAACAGCCCATTGCTGGTGGAACTGTCGCATGTAGACCGCTTGTTGCGCTTAGCCAAAGACGAAAAGATGTTTCGACGCCAGAACGCCAATCGTGCTGTATTAAACGGACTCGCACATGAAATCAAAAATCCACTGGGCGGGCTGCGCGGTGCGGCGCAGCTGCTGGAGCGAGAGCTTCACGACGAATCTCTGAAAGAGTACACAAACATCATCATTCATGAGGCCGATCGGTTACGCAACTTGGTCGACCGCATGGTCGGGCCGAATCGACCCATCGAGCGGCGCCCGACCAATCTTCACGCCATCCTTGAACACGTGCGCAACCTAGTGTTAGCGGAGATACCGAAGGGCATTACTATCGAACGCGACTACGACCCAAGTCTGCCAGACCTCATCGGCGACCCGGCCCAGCTGATTCAGGCGATTCTGAATATTACTCGCAATGCGGCAGAGGCCTTGGGCGGGCGGGGTGTTATCCAGTTACGCACCGGCATCGAGCGGCAATTCACGATCGGACGGAAATGTCATCGCCTGGTTCTGCGGGCGGATGTCGAAGACAACGGCCCCGGCATCCCCGATGATTTGATCGATAGCATTTTCTACCCGATGGTAACGGCAAGACCGGAAGGCACCGGTCTCGGATTATCCATCACCCAGGACATTATCAATAAGCACGGCGGTTTGATTGAGTGTACGAGCCAACCAAAGCAAACCATTTTCAGTATCTACCTACCGTTGGAGAGCAAAGATGGATAGGCCAGATCTCGTTTGGGTCATCGATGATGACCGTTCTATTCGTTGGGTGCTTGAGAAGGCGCTACAAGGCGCGGGTATGTCGGTACGGTGTCTGTCCTCGGCCGAGAATGTATCGCAGCTGCTCGGACGCGAACGCCCTAACGTCATTATCACGGATATCCGGATGCCAGGTACGAGTGGACTCGATTTGCTGGACATCATAAAAGCCACGGCCCCCGATATACCCATTATCGTAATTACGGCGCATACGGACTTGGATAGTGCCGTCGCTTCCTACCGTGGTGGCGCATTCGAATACCTACCCAAACCGTTCGACATCGACGAGGTCGTCAGCCTTACCCGGCGGGCACTGGAGTATCAACGCCCACCGCCGTCCAGCGCCAATCGCGGCCCGGGACCTACGGCAACCGAAATCATCGGCAAGGCACCGGCCATGCAGGACGTATTCCGGGCCATCGGCCGACTTGCCCGGGCGCACTTTAATGTATTGATCAGCGGCGAGTCGGGGACTGGTAAAGAATTAGTGGCGCAAGCGTTACACAACAATAGTCCGCGTGCTAGTCGCCCGTTTGTGGTGATTAACACGGCGGCCATTCCCAGGGAGCTACTGGAGTCGGAATTTTTTGGCCATGAGCGCGGCGCCTTTACCGGCGCCCACAGCCAACGACAAGGTCGGTTTGAGCAAGCTCATGGCGGCACACTTTTCCTGGATGAAATCGGCGACATGCCATTGGAATTGCAGACGCGGCTATTGCGCGTACTCGCA
>LXTK01000042.1 GCA_001643475.1 Proteobacteria bacterium SPGG2
TCGGCGCTGACGGCACCCCGGTCGCAAAGGTGATCGCCGACTGCCAATACGTGTGAATGATTCCAGCCTCAAACAACGAGGTATCAACTCGTTGGCCCTCGCCGGTCTTGAGCCGGTGCACATAGGCTGCCAATACCCCCATGGCGGCGAGGATGCCAGCGGTGATGTCGGTTATGGGCGCACCACATTTTACCGGTGGCCGCCCGGGCCCTTCGCCGGTGATGCTCATCAGGCCAGACATGCCCTGAGCAATCAGGTCGAAACCGCCTCGCTCAGCGTATGGGCCGGTCCGACCGAAACCGGACAACTCACAATAGATGAGACCAGGATTAATCTCGCGCAGTGAGTCGTAGCCGAGACCGAGTCGTTCCATCGTGCCCGTACGAAAGTTTTCGATTACCACATCGGCTGTTCTAAGCAAACGACGACCAATCTCTTGGCCCCGCTCGCGCTTTAGGTCAATGGCGATACCCCATTTGTTGCGATTCATCACTAGAAAGGCAGCGGCTTCACCATCGACTTCTGGTGGCACCATACGACGGGTGTCGTCACCGCCAGGGACCTTTTCGATTTTAATCACCCGGGCACCCATGTCTGCCAACATAAGGCCGCATGTTGGCCCCGCCATGATATGACCAAGCTCAAACACTTTGACGCCTGCCAGCGGCCCCATTGCTAGCGCCCCCCGAACTCCGGCTTTACCTTATCGAGGAATGCGCGATATCCAATCTGGAAGTCCTCGGTACCAAAACACGCAAACCCTTCATCAATCTCTTCATCGGTCAGCGGCGTAGATTCGGCGAGCCGATTTATAAATTTTTTGTGCCATCGCGCAACCAAGGGTGCACCCTCGGCAATGCGCTGGGCAGTTGCATAGGCCTCACCCTCAACTTGGTCATCGGCCACGATGCGATTCACCAGACCTTTCTCGCGTGCCTCCTCGGCACCGAACACACGGCCCTCGAGCAAAATCTCCAGTGTCGTGGCCCGCCCAACCAAAGCGAGCAACCCACGCAGTTCTGCGTGCGCCATCACTAGGCCCAGGCGATTAATAGGAATACCAAAACGGCTTGATTCACCACAGATACGCACGTCACAGTTCGCGGCGATCTCCAGTCCACCACCAACACAGATGCCCTTGATCATGGCTATCATAGGATGGCGACAGTGTTCCAGCGCCTCGATGGTTCGACGCATGATGGCGCCGTAGGCGCGTGCCTGCACCACGTTGGAGCGCTCATTCTCGAATTCGGAGATATCGTTGCCCGGGGCAAACGCTTTATCGCCAGCCCCACGGACTACGATACATCTAACCTCAGGATCGGCTGAAAGTGTTTTCACTGCCTCGCCGAGCTGCTGCCACATGGGCTTCGTTAGCGCGTTCAGTTTTTCCGGCCGGTTGAGCACCACGGTGGCGATGGTGCCCGTGCGCTGGACCATCAGAGTTTCAGTCATTTTGTCTTTCCTTTGATACGTTACCCACGTTGAGCGTGCTAACGGATCAGAACCCAAGGAGAACTAGGGTATCATCCCAGTATGGTCGGAAGGAAACCACGGGTTTGATATATGGGTACACTGAGCGGTATCACGATCGGTTTTATCGGCCTCGGTCTTATGGGTCGGCCGATAAGCTTGAACCTACATCGCGCCGGCGCCGAGCTGATTATCTACAATCGCAGCCGCGGCATCGTGGATGAGCTTGTGGGAGTGGGAATCAAAGCGGCGACCTCGCCAAAGGATGTAGCCGAGCGTGCGCCTATTATTGTTTTAATGGTCTCCGACACACCAGCGGTTGAACGCGTCTTGTTTGGCGATGATGGCGTGGCCCAGGGCCTTCAGACTGGGGCCATAGTGATCGATATGGGAACAACCGCCGTCACCGCGACACGAAACTTTGCGCAACAGATAAAAGCAAAGGGGGCGCATTATGTTGATGCGCCGGTCTCCGGTGGTCAGGTCGGCGCCGAGGCGGCAACGCTCGCCATTATGGTCGGCGCCAGCGAAGACGCATTCGCCCGCGCAAAACCAATCTTTAAGGTGTTGGCCAAGAATATTACGCACGTTGGCGAAGGGGGGGCCGGCCAAGTGGCAAAGGCTGCCAATCAAATCATCGTCGGCGTTACCATTGGCGCGGTCGCAGAAGCACTTGCTCTTGCCAAAAAGGCTGGCGTCGATCCGGCGAAGGTACGCCAGGCCCTGGCCGGGGGATTCGCGGCTTCACGCATCCTAGAAGTGCACGGGCTACGCATGGTGGATCAGACGTTCGATCCCGGCGGCAAAGCGACGACACAACGTAAGGATCTTGCGCAGGCCTTGGAACTTGCTCAGCAACTGGGGATGGAGCTCCCCGCTACTGCGCTTAACCGCGACCTTTACGATAAGCTTATCGAGATGGGCGGCGGTGAGCTCGATCACAGTGCGCTGATCAAGGTGCTCGAATAGACTTCGATACTCGTCAGGAACAAACCTGTCGCTCTCCGCCGATAAATCACTCGTTCGCCCGGCTTATCCGCTGCGCGTATGCTTTTCGTTGAATTTGTCGGCAGGTACGCGTTTTCGTGCCTCATCTACAAGGTATTCCAGCGCCACTGAGACGCCATTGGCCCGGAATGGAATACCGCTTAACGCGAGCCCCATCTCCACCCCGCTCAAGGTACCGGCCAGGGTAACGTCATTAAAGTCACCTAAGTGACCGATTCGAAATACCCGCCCTTTGACCTTTCCAAGACCGGTGCCTAACGACATATTAAAGCATTTGAGGACCTGTTCTCGTAACTCATCGGCGTCATATCCCTGCGGTACCATTATCGCCGTCAGTGAACTGCTGTATTCGCTGGGATTCTTGCAGAGCAATTCCAGACCCCATGCCTTAACAGCACGTCGTGTAGCTTCCGCATGACGATCATGACGTGCAAACACGTTGCTCAGACCTTCCTCCAGCAACATATTGATAGCTTCACGTAGTCCGTAGAGCAGATTGGTGGCAGGCGTGTAAGGGAAAAAACCACTCTTACTCGTACCTAGCATGTCTTGCCAGTCCCAATAGGAACGCGCCATCGCGGCTGAGTGGCTTGCCGCTAACGCCTTTTCGCTGATGGCGTTCAACCCAAGCCCGGGCGGCAACATCAGGCCCTTTTGCGAACAACCGACAGTAACATCGACCTGCCATTGGTCCATGCGGTAATCGATTGATGCTAACGATGAGATGGTATCGACCAACAGCAGGGCTGGGTGCTTGGCACTATCCATGGCCTGGCGAACGGCGCCGATACGGCTGGTGACGCCGGTAGAGGTTTCATTATGAACAATGGCAACCGCTTTGATTGCGTGCTTGCGATCTTCCGCGAGCTTCGCTTCCAACGTCGCGGGGTCAACGCCGCTACGCCAGTCGCCAGGTATAAAGTCGACATCGAGCCCAAGCCGCTTAGCCATATTGCACCAAAGCATTGCAAAGTGGCCGGTCTCAAACATAAGCAGCCGGTCACCCGGTGATAGCGTATTGCAAAGCGCCGCCTCCCATGCGCCAGTACCGGAGCTCGGAAAGATCACGACTTGTCCCTTTGTTTGAAATATTGACTTCAGGCCATCCAGTAGCTCGCCCGTCAAGCGTGCAAACTCAGGGCCGCGATGATCGATGGTCGGCGCGGCCATCGCCCGCAACACCCGGTCAGGCACGTTGGTAGGGCCGGGGATCTGGAGAAAATGGCGGCCTTCGTGATCAGACATGGTTCGATTATGCCTGGTAACACCGTAATCTAGCAACGGCTGCTGAGGTAAGATGTTATGATTTCAGGCCAATCCTATGAATCTCGAGCACTCGGCCCACATACAAACTCACACCGCGGATACTCGCACCTTGGCTTCGCGTTTCAAACGCGAACTCGAGGGTGAGGTGCTGTTCGACCGTTTCAGCCGCGGACGTTACAGCACAGACGCCTCGATTTATCAGATCGAGCCCATTGGCGTATTGGTACCTCGCAGCGAGCAAGATGTCCGATGCATCGTCGAAATTGCGGCAGAAGAAGGTGTACCGATATTGCCGCGGGGTGGTGGCACTTCACAATGTGGCCAAACGGTGGGGCATGCCCTGGTTGTCGATGTTTCTAAATATCTGAACCAAGTGCTGGAGTTCGAGCCCCACGCAAAACGAATTCGTGTTCAGCCGGGCATCGTCCTCGACCAGCTAAATCGATTTCTCAAACCGCACGGTTTGTTCTTCCCGATTGATCCGTCGACGGCTAGCCGCGCCACAATTGGCGGCATGGCCGGCAACAACAGTTGCGGGGCACGCTCTATCCGTTACGGCAATATGGTCCACAATGTGCGTGCCATTGACGCTATCACCGCTGACGGAGAGTGTTGGCACTTCGGTCAAGTGCCGGCAGATCTTAATGAGCTCGCCGGCAATCCAAGTTATCGCGATCTCGTCGAACGCCTACGGCGAATTATTGCCCGCGAGTCCGTCGAGATCGAGACGCGTTTACCGAAACTGCTGCGACGCGTCGGTGGCTACAACATCGATACCATAACAGCAGATGGCCATAACATGGCACAGCTGCTGGTCGGCTCTGAGGGAACGCTGGCATTTTTTACAGCGATCGAACTCGAGCTGCGGCCGCTGCCGACCCACAAAGTGCTCGGCATCTGTCAGTTCTCTAGATTCTACGACGCCATGGATGTGACGCGGCACATCGTCACACTGCAACCGGCGGCAGTAGAACTCGTTGATCGCACCATGGTGGATCTAGCACGCGATATTCCCGCTTTCCGCGCCACCGTCGACCAATTGGTTCGCGGTGAGCCTGAGGCGTTGTTGCTCGTCGAGTTCGCCGGCGAAAATCATCACGAACAACTGCGTCATCTTGATGCTTTAGACGAACTCATGAGTTCGCTTGGCTTTGTCGGGGCGGTGACGAAAGTCTCGGACCCCACATTTCAGGGCGCAGTTTGGGAGGTGCGCAAAGCAGGTCTCAACATCATGATGTCCATGAAGGGTGACGGCAAGCCGGTGTCCTTCATCGAAGACTGCGCCGTCGGGTTAGATGACCTGGCCGAGTATACTGATCGCTTAAACGAGGTGTTTGCAAAACACGGCACAAGTGGCACTTGGTATGCACACGCTTCAGTCGGATGCCTGCATGTGCGTCCCATCCTCAATATGAAAACCGAGACCGATGTTCGCAAGATGCGCGCCATCGCGGAAGAGGCCTTTGCTATGGTTCGCGAGTACAAAGGATCCCACTCTGGTGAACATGGTGATGGCATCGTACGATCCGAGTTCCACGAAAAAATGTTTGGATCCAAGATCGTGCGTCTGCTCGAAGAAATCAAGGACAGTTTTGATCCAAAAGGCCTGCTTAATCCCGGCCGTATTGTGCGGCCACCGCGCATGGATGATCGTCGTCTTTTTCGCTACCCACCCGATTACAGGCCGCAAGACATCAAGACCGCATTGGACTGGTCCGAATGGGGTGGCTTGGCTGGCGCAGTTGAGATGTGTAACAACAATGGTGCCTGCCGAAAGTCCGATCCTGGCGTCATGTGTCCATCGTATCGAGTTACCGGCGACGAGCGGCACGTCACCCGCGGACGTGCCAACACGCTTCGCCTCGCTATAACTGGACAGCTTGGCGCAAATGCCCTCACCTCGAGTGCCATGGCTGAAACCATGGATCTGTGTATCGCTTGCAAGGGTTGTAGACGTGAATGTCCCACCGGTGTAGACATGGCTCGCATGAAGACCGAATTCCTCTACCACTATCGCAAGCGCCATGGCCTTCGCACTAGAGATCGCATGATTGCCTACTTGCCACACTACGCACCCTGGGTCGCGAGGCTTGGCCCTTTGCTTAACCTGCGAGATCGACTTCCCGGGCTGAGAAAACTGAGTGAGCTCATGATAGGTTTCAGCGCACGACGCAGCTGGCCTCGGTGGCAGCGCGATTTCTTTTCCGCTAACGCACCGTCAAATACAGCCAACCACAATAACGATTGTGAGGTTGTGCTGTTTGTAGACACATTCAATAACTATTTTGAGCCTGAAAATGCACGCGCTGCGTTGGATGTCTTGACTAAAGCTGGCTATCACGTGCATCTGCCGAGGGCACTAGAGGGCCGGCGACCACTCTGTTGCGGGCGCACACTGTTAAGTGTGGGTCTGGTTGACGAGGCCAAGAAAGAAGCTAAACGTGTTATCGGTGCGTTACGGTCATACGTCGAGCGCGGCATCGCTATCGTGGGGCTTGAACCTTCATGTCTTCTCACACTGCGTGATGAGTTCAAGGCCATGTTGCCGGGGGACGAGAGCAACGCGTTATCCGAGCAAGCGATGTTGTTCGAAGAGTTTATCGCACGCGAAAGCGATGGTGATCACTTAAGACTCTCGCTAGCACCAGTCCAGTGGCCTCGAGCCTTACTACATGGCCACTGCCATCAAAAGGCGTTCGGCGCGATGGCGGCAACTGAACGTACCTTGCGGATGGTACCGGACCTCGAAGTCGAGGTAATCGAGTCGAGCTGCTGTGGCATGGCCGGTGCCTTTGGCTATGAGGTGGAACATTTTGATATTTCTAATCACATGGGCGAGCTATCACTGTTGCCAGCGGTAAGAGCAGCCGCTACTGATACAGTCATCGTTGCCGACGGATTTAGTTGTCGACACCAGATTCGCGACGGCGCGCAGCGTGAAGCTACACACATCGTCCGCATCCTGCAGTCGGCTTTGACCCAATGACGACAGGAAGCCACTGCCATGCGTTCAGTTCGATCGAAAGCAGCGATTAGCAATTCCAGGATAGCGCGTCCATGAAAATATCAGCGCTAGCGACCCTACTGACAGCTCTGCTTCTATTTACAAGCGGCCCATTCGCAGGCAATACATTCGATAGGCCCGTCTACCCGCCGTCGACGCCTATGCCGGCCCTATCGGTCCGCCATGTGGATCAACTAGTCGTCAATACTTCAGATTTCGAACGAACAGTAGCTAAGAATAAGTGCGAATCTCAAGGAATTCGAGAGATAGTTGAGTTGATGAAGAGTGAGAGATTTGAGGAGCTGTGGATATTTTTGCCTGAAGCTTGTAGCTGGATTGAAATCGGCAGACATGTAACCTCTGGACCTGATGAAGCAACTATTAGAGTCGATAGAACATACCTAGCAACGGCGATGGTCAGTCATAAGGAACTCCACTTGTATCATTTTCACCCGCTTGCCTATTTCGAGAGGTGCAAGGACAAGATTAGGTGCGATCAATTCTCTCTACCAATCGCGGCAGGCCATATTTCCGAGCAAGGGCTCATATCGAACTTAAGGTACTCTATGCCCAGTGCAGAGGATATATATTTTATGATGGATGTTTCGTGGGAATTCGATCAACGCCGTGGTGATGATGGACGGATCATGAACAATGTTGTAACGCCTTATGGCGTCTTAAGTTATGCTTTAACCGACGCGGGTGAGGAAAAGTTTTTCAAAGAACGAAGTCTTAGAACCGGCGGATTGTATATAAAACTAAAAGCAGCCAACGCGCTGCTGGATGACCAGATAGCCACCATCATCAAGAAGCATCCTAATGATATAAGAGAGGCATTGGAGCAACTTGTACAAAGCCTAAATAGCAAGTATCTTCGAGTCACTTATACGCCTCTCTGACCATCGCAGTGCCAGATGGATACTTCTAGTAAACAAGAAACTATGCTTGAAAAGCATAACGTCTAAGGGCAATGGTAGGCCAACATTTGGCGAACACCGTTACGCAAGGCCTTCCATGACGGTAGGAGGAACATCATGACCCATTGGGTACGGTTTGAGCATCGCGGCGATACGAAGTTCGGTACCCTGCAGAACGACACCATTACGATTCACCTAGGCGATATGTTCACGACTTCGGAGCCAACGTCGGAGACTGTTTCTCTAGATGAGGTTAAGATTCTAACACCGACGGCGGCGTCTAAAATGGTTGCGCTTTGGAACAACTTTCACGCCATGGCTGCCAAGTTCGACCTGGCAATTCCTGAGGAGCCACTTTACTTTATAAAGTCCACGGGTTCGTTTCTGGCATCCGGCGAAACCATACGACGCCCAGCCTCATATGACGGTCGCGTAGTGTTCGAAGGGGAACTTGGAGTTGTAATCGGGGAAGTTTGCAAGGCGGTTGCCGAGGCTGACGCCGATCGATTTATTTTTGGTTACACCTGTGTCAACGATGTCACCGCTTTCGAGCTAATAAATAAGGATTCGTCCTTTGGGCAGTGGACACGCGCCAAAAGCTTCAATACCTTCGGTCCTTTTGGCCCGATAATCGCGACGGGGCTAGCTCCGGTGGAACTTACGATCAAAACTATCCTGAACGGAGAGGAGCGCCAGAACTACCCCGTAAGCGACATGATCTTCCCGCCAGCGAAACTTGTCAGCCTGATCTCCAAAGATATGACGCTTTTTCCGGGCGATGTCATTACCTGCGGAACCTCAGTCGGCGCGGGCTCGATGAAGCCGGGATGCACTATCGAAGTCGTTATCGACGGTATTGGCTGCCTTAGAAATTCGTTTGAATGAGTGGAAACAATATGTACGTGCTGCCGGTCTATGCCTTAGGGTGGTTGCCCTAGCAGAATGCCAAACCAGGGCCCAATCGAGATCAGAGCCTAAACACCCACAATAGGAGATAGCCATGCAAATATGTGTTATCGGTGCCGGTGCAATCGGCGGATTAATGGGCGCCAAACTCGCCTTGGCCGGCGAGGAGATTACGTTTATCGAACGCGAGGGGCCGCATTTAGCGGCTATCAACAAAAATGGCCTAAAGCTGCTGATGCACGACGGCGAAGAGCTACTAGTCCGCGATTTCAGGGCAATTGCCGACATGGAGAAGGCCGGTACGCAAGATCTCGTCATTATCGCCGTCAAAGCGTACCAGATCCCGTCGATCGCACCTGCGATGCGGGTGCTTTTCGGGCCAGAGACGGTGGTGTTAACGATCCAGAATGGGATCCCGTGGTGGTACTTCCACAAGCACGGCGGCCAGTTCGATGGCCGGTGTATCGAGGCCGTGGATCCAGGCGGCGAGATCAACGCCAACATCGAGCCCGAGCGGATTATCGGTTGTGTGGTTTACCCGGCGGCGGCAGCGGTTGCGCCCGGCGTAATCAAGCATGTCGAAGGCAACCGCTTCCCCGTGGGTGAGCTAGACGGTTCCCATAGCGACCGGGTGGAAAGAATTTCCCAGACATTGTCGAAAGCGGGGTTTAAGTCCTTTGTGCTAGATGACATCCGTTCTGAAAGCTGGCTGAAGGCCTGGGGCAATTTGTCTTTCAACCCGATCAGCGCTTTAACGCAGGCCACCCTGGTCGACATCTGTCAATTCACCCCCACCCGTGAGCTCGCGGCAAGAATGATGGAAGAGGCTCAGGCGATCGCAAATAAACTCGGTATCCAGTTCCGTCACACGATTGAAAAACGGATCGCCGGAGCCGAAAGCGTGGGTAAACACAAAACGTCGATGCTGCAGGATGTCGAAGCGGGTCGGGAGCTCGAAATCGAGGCGCTGGTGGGCGCCGTGGTAGAGTTGGGAAGGCTCACGCATACGCCGACGCCGCATATCGACGCGATCTACGCGTGTACCAAGCTGCTCGATAAGATTATGCGCGAAGAAAGTGCGGGAGTCGGGTTAAACAACGTGGCCTGATCGCGCGGTCAGCACGCAGTGTCGCCATACAATCGAAAGGCGGACCGGGGGCGCGAAGAGCGGCAGTGAACACGAAACCTCAACGCGGCAGGATCTAGCCCACATTTCTCACCAGTTATCTACTCGATCGCTATTCCCGACACGATTCTACCTCCCACATCCATGTGGTCGTGCGACTGTGTATCTGCCCGCGTCTACGGCGTTGCGCTCGGAAAATATGCTCAACGTAGTGTAAAACTACGCCTCCGCGTATTTTCTCGCGCGCGCCTTGCCGCCAGCGCTTCGCCCCTGCGCTTCGCTGTCCCTGCGTCGCTTGGCGGGCCGGCCCAAGCCTTCCTGGCTTGGGCGTTCGCCGGGATAACAGTCCACCGGACTGTTGTCTTTTTCCGGCTCACCCACAGCCATCTCCGCGCCCTCGTGACGATACCCGGTGAGAAATGTGGGCTAGAGGCAGAGCGTATACTCGACATCAAGGTCTACTCGGCGCTGGGGTCGAATGAATGAGACCTATCCTACGCCGACGCCACACATCGATGCGCTGTACGCGTGCGCCGAGCTGGCCGATTAAGTAATGCGCAAAAAAAACTGACGATCGAGCGGTATGGCGTCGCCGCTAATGGGCAGCCCAGGACCCCGCGGAGGGATGTGTGCTGCTAGCGGGCAGTGGCAACGCGACGCAGATCAAGCGCTCACATAAACATCAGATCAGTTACCCGTCATCGCCCGTGTCGTTCTTACCTTCTCTGAAAGTCCGTACAAAGTCGGCAATTACCATGCCCAGAACGCCAATAATGATGATCCAAAGCGGAATAGATTCTATCCTCAGGGCGTAATACCCCAAGAAAACAACGACCATCACTGCGGCAGTTACCCCGCTGATTAGTGTAAACATGAAACGTCGATGCCTCCGTCAGTTTTCAGTAACTTTTGTGAGCCAGCGGGCCGTCCGCAACAGCCGTGCGTCGTCGCCTTTCGGCCCGACCAGTTGCACGCCTATTGGCATGCCGCTTGCCCCCTGCAGCAGTGGGAGCGTAATCGCGGGCGTCCCGCACAGCGTCC